>JALVDG010000427.1 GCA_027009095.1 Thiotrichaceae bacterium | reverse complement strand
ATTTTGTAGCAAAAATCACCATCTTGCAGGGTAGCTAGTACCCGACGTACTGACTCTTCGGCATTGTCTTGTACATGCGACATATAGGCTTGCACCACGGCTAATCCATAATGATCAACGATTTTAAGTAACTCTTGCACGCCTTTTTCACAAGCAGCGAGTTGTGCTTTAAAATCGGCGATATTCATATCAATATTACGTGCAGGATATTTTCCACTGGCTAATAAATCACGGATGCCTTGCTCTTGAAATACACCTTTATCGACCAGTTTGAAGTTGTCGATAACAATTCCTTCTTCTTCGATATGAGTCGAATCCGCAGGTGCAGAGCCTGGTGTTTTTCCTCCTATATCAGCATGATGACCACGAGAGGCAACGTAAAATATAATGCGTTTTTTACACTCATCAAAAACAGGTTTGATAATAGTAATATCAGGCAGGTGCGTACCGCCATTGTAGGGGGCGTTTATAATAATTGCATCGCCATACGCTAAGGTGTTTTCCCCGCTATATTGATTGATAAGTGCTTTAATACTTTCGCCCATTGAACCTAAATGCACAGGCATGTGCGGTGCATTAGCGACTAAATCACCTTTTGCGCTGAAAATGGCACAGGAGAAATCTAAGCGTTCTTTAATATTTACCGAAGCAGCGGTATTTGCCAGCACAAAGCCCATTTGCTCGGCTATCGACATAAATAAATTATTAAAGATTTCCAGCATCACAGGGTCAACCTGAGTACCAATCGCCTGACGTTTTTCAAGTGCTTGATAACGCGCTAGTATTAAATCGCCCCGTTCACTAATGGTAGCCTTCCAACCTAGCTCAATAACATTTGTTCCTGTCTCTTCGAGTATCACGGCGGGACCTGTAATGCTTTGATGGGCAGCCAATGTATTGCGTGAATAAAACGGACAATTATGCCATTGATGGCTCATATAAACTGGATATTCTCCCACTGCTTTACCTTCTTGTGTGGGTAAATGAATGCGATGATTCTGAGCGGATTCACCCAAAGAAATAACTTCAACTTCAAGGGCAGATGCAATTAATTGTTTATCAGATGAGATAAAACCAAAACGTTGCAGATGTTGCTTTTCAAAATCTATTCGTAATGTTTTTAGTATATTAGGAGATAAATTAAAAGCACAACTTAAGGTGCTGTCAGAGCCTTCGTAGCGGCAATGTAAATGCCAAATTGCTTGGCAGTTTTTAACACAAATACCTTGCTGAGAAAGCTCATCTTCACATTTGCTTTGTAAATTTTCTCCTAGTGATTGGAGAGTATCTAATAGAGCCTGATTAAGATTTGCTTCAATTGAGGTTTGCTGATTGGCAATAGTATCTGCCAAACCCATGCCATAGGCGGATAAAACACCCGCATAAGGGTGCAATATAATCTTTTTTATCCCCAGAGCATCTGCTACTAAGCAAGCATGTTGACCTCCCGCGCCACCAAAACAACACAGGGCATAATGAGATACATCATAGCCACGTTGTACCGATATTTTTTTAACTGCATTTGCCATGCTTTCGACGGCAATATGTAAAAAACCAGTGGCTATTTCTTCAACACTATTCGTTTGACGAGTATTTTTCTTAATCTCTTCTGATAATTGTTTGAATTTCTGTTTTACTCCTTGATAGTCAA
>JALVDG010000426.1 GCA_027009095.1 Thiotrichaceae bacterium | reverse complement strand
GTTAGAAATAAAGGGTTATTCCGATTATCTGCACCCCATTAATGAAAATTTAGTATTAGCTATTGGCAAAGATGCAATTGAGGCGACTTCAGGATTTGGCGATAATAGAGGAGCATGGTCTCAAGGCGTAAAATTAGCGCTAATTGATGTAAGTGATCCAACTGCACCTTATACACGCCAGCAAATTTTTATTGGTAAACGTGGCACAAACACTGCGGTATCATACAATCATCGTGCATTTACCTCATTCATGCAGGAGGATGGCGATTTACGTATTGCACTGCCTATTAGTGTACATAAAAATGACACATCCTCAGAAGGCGATACCGTAAATACAAATCATCAATGGCAATATGACGCGCTATACCGCTACAATATCAACACATTCACGGGCGCTCTTAGCGAACGCACAGCAATTAAAGCAAATAAAAGTAGCCCACCTGCTGATACCTACTCACCTGATTGGCAAAGTGATCGCTCCGTAATTATTGGTGATAAAATATACTATTTACATGGTGATAAATTTATTAGTCGTGATTGGTAATTAATCTATCCATTGAACGTACTAACCCACACAATTTATACTGATTGCTGAAACAAAAATAACAACAAGGTAGTATCGACCGTTTATTTTTATAATCCCCCCTTCAATTACATAATAATCATATATACAAGGTATAAATATGACAGCAACATCATTTCATCCGCCGCAAAGAATTTTAATGGGTCCTGGTCCTTCAGACGTAAATCCGCGTGTTTTAGAAGCATTATCTCGTCCCACTATCGGTCATCTAGACCCTATGTTTGTCTCATTAATGGATGAAGTTAAAACCCTGCTTCAAGATACTTTTCTGACTAAAAACAAGCTAACCATGCCAGTATCTGCCCCAGGCTCTGCGGGAATGGAAACCTGCTTTGTTAATTTAGTTGAGCCAGGTGATACGGTTATTGTGTGCCAAAATGGTGTATTTGGCGCTCGTATGAAAGAGAATGTTGAGCGCTGTGGTGCAACGGCTGTTATGGTTCAGGATGATTGGGGTAAACCAGTTGATCCTAATAAGCTAGAAGAAGCACTCAAAGCAAACCCTGAAGCAAGTGTTGTAGCATTTGTACATGCTGAAACATCAACAGGTGCTATCTCTGATGCTGAGGCATTAGTTAAAATTGCTCATGAATATGATTGCCTTACTATCGTTGATGCCGTGACATCTGTTGCAGGTTCTGAGCTTCGCGTAGATGATTGGAATATTGATGCAATCTACTCTGGCACACAAAAATGTCTTTCTTGTACGCCTGGCATTTCACCTGTTAGTTTTAGTGAAGCTGCAATTAATAAAATCCAAAACCGTAAAACAAGCGTACAAAGTTGGTTTATGGATTTAAACCTAGTAATGGGATACTGGGGTGAAGGCGCACAGCGTAGTTATCATCACACAGCTCCTATTAATGCTCTTTACGGCTTCCATGAGTCATTAGTTATCTTGCATGAAGAAGGCTTAGAAAACTCTTGGGCGCGTCATGCCGCTAACCATGAAGCACTAAAGGCAGGTATTGAAGCAATGGGCTTAGGCTTTTTTGTTGATGAAGAGTATCGCTTACCACAACTTAATGCAGTCACACTTCCTGAAGGCATAGATGAAGCAGCGGTTAGAAGCGAATTATTAAATCGTTATAATCTTGAAATTGGCGCTGGATTAGGTCCAATGGCAGGAAAAATCTGGCGTATTGGTCTAATGGGTCATGCAAGTAGCCAGCAAAATGTACTTACCTGCTTAGGTGCATTAGACTCTGTATTAAGCGATATGAATGCAAAAATAGACTCTGGTAAAGCAGTTTCTGCTGCTATGGCAAAGTTTGCTTAGCAATATTTAAAGCAACTGGGAGCACAGTAAACAGAAAGTTTGCTGTGCTCTTTCCTTCTCTGAGGAATAAAGCAGGTTCAATTATTTTAGCAAACCATCCTTTACTGCTTGTTGCAGTTTCGCCTCAATAACTTCCCATAGTTGAGAGCTACCAGCTGAAATACGCTGCCCATTCAGATCAAATACCTTTTCTTTTGATATTGAATGCTCCTTCCAACTATGACCATCGCCATTAATATTGTGTAATAATGGAGGAACACGATCTATTGCTTTAGCATATTTAGACTCTGCTGTTTTTCCTGCTTCAAATTCTTTCCATAGTGCCAAATATTTATTACTCTGGTCACTTGGAAGTATCTCTAAAAGACGCTTAACACCTGACTCTTCCTTTTGTTTATTTTCAGCAGTTTCACTTGCATAGATAATAGTATCACCCGCATCTATCTCTCCTAAATCATGGATTAATAGCATTTTTATGACACGATTTATATCGATTTTTTCATTAGCGTAGTCTTTCAACATTAACGCGGAAAGACATACATGCCAACTATGTTCCGCTGAATTTTCATAGCGTTGCAAACCTACAGGTCGAGTTTTACGAATGATAGATTTAAGCTTTTCTATTTCTACAATGAAGTTTAGAATCTTCGCAATATGCTCCATTTATTAATCCTCTGAGATTGTTCTCTACATATACCAAATTAATGATGAAAAAAATAAAGATAACAAAACGCCGATTATTAATAACGACCCTTACTATAAGCATCTTAACAGGGGGAGCATCGTATCTTATTAACCACCATATCGATACAGCTTACAATCATAAAATATATACCAAGCCAAGCCTCACGCCTTACAATAAAGTCGCACTATTATTAGGCACTTCTAAAACAGTAAGTGGACGAGGAAATTTATATTTTATAACACGCGTTGATGCTGTTGCTAAATTGTATCATGCAAAAAGGATAAGCAAGATTGTGGCTAGCGGAGACAACTCAAGCAAAGGGTATGATGAGGCAACAGATATGGAGGAAGCCTTGATAAAAAAAGGTGTTAAAGCAGAGGATATTTATTTAGATTACGCTGGCTTTCGCACACTTGATTCTGTTGTACGCCTCAAAAAAATATTTAATATCAAAAAAGTAACAATTGTTACACAAAAAACACATTGCCAGCGTGCCATTTTTATTGCTGAAAATCATGGTATTAATGCCATTGGCTTTGCAGCTCAAGACATTATCCATCTGGGGAAAATCAGATTGCAAATAAGAGAGTATTTAGCACGTGTAAAAGCTTGGATTGATGTTAAGATTATTAATAAATCACCTAAATTTCTAGGAGAGAAAGTGAATATCACATAAAAATATAACTATATTACTGGTTTACCAATGCCAAAAAATTTAAATTTCAACCACCAATCACGGCTATCAGCTTAAAAAGGGGCAATATACACAGTGCTTATCTCACCTTAAATTACCCCATCAATCAATAACTACTCTATAACTCTGCTAACACCACTTTTCTTGATGTTGAAAAGTCAGTTTTCCCGCTACCTAATTTTGGTATTTTTTCTACATTTTGTACCTTTGCAGGAATCATTAAGGGATTAACACCTTCTGCTAGTAAGACCTGTTTTAAGTCTTTCAGTGTCATATCATTAGAAATCAATAAAACGATTTTCTCACCTTTTTTCTCATCAGGCACATTGACTGCAACTAACTCTAGTTCAGGATCACCGATTGCTTTATAGATTATTTCTTCAACAGCGGTGAGGCTTACCATTTCTCCACCTAATTTTGCAAAACGTGAATAACGATCAACAATGGTTAAGAATCCATTTTCATCTAAATGCCCTTTATCACCACTTTTATACCAGCGTTTTCCTTCTATTTCACAGATAACATCAGCGGTTTTCTTTTCGTCATTAAGATAGCCTTTCATTACTTGTGGACCACCGATTAAAATCAAACCATCTTCACCTGTGGCTAACTCTTCCATTGTATTAGGGTCAACAATACGGAAGCTTGTCCCTGGTAGGGGCATGCCTACTGTGCCAAAAGTATTTCCTTTTTGTATCTTCCAGAAGGTAGTATCAAGTTTGTCAGGAATATTAACGCTGGCAACAGGTGAGGTTTCTGTTGCGCCATAACCTTCTAATATATCGAGACTAAATTTCATTTTAAATGCTTCTCGTACATCAGGGCTGAGTCGTTCTGCACCTGCAATAATCAGTCGCAAAGTCTTTAACATTAAAGGATGTACTCGCCTATTCATGACATATAAGCGTAAAAAGGTCGATGTACCAAACAGTAGGGTTGCTTCATTACGAGCGGCAGCTTTTGCAATCACTAAAACATCCGTAGGATCTGGATGGCAAACAATGGGAATGCCTTCTGTTAATGGCATAAAGGTTGTTGCTAATAGTCCAAAAGCATGGAATGTAGGCAGTGTTGACATCACCACATCATTTTCACGAGTATTTAACATATCGGCAACTTGACGTGCATTGGTAGCGATATTGCGATGACTTAGCTCGATACCTTTTGGAGTGCCTTCGCTGCCACTCGAAAACAATATCGCGGCAGTGCTTTCTCTATCGACAGGCTTAATATACATCCACTGCAATAGCTTTGTTGGTAATAACATTGCACCGATAAGCGTCATTAGCATATTAACTTTAGGTATTTCTTTACGAAAATCTTCTAAATAAATTAACCTTGTATTTGGCAATATCTCTTTTATCTTAATACCACGTTGATTTAGTTTCCTTAAAAACTTTTTAGATGTATAGACTGTTTGAATATCGGCGCTTTTAACCGCTCCGCGAATCGCTTCGGCACTTGCGGTAAAATTAAGATTTACCACCGTTTTACCTAAACATAACACCGCCATATTCGTAATCGCGCCGCCCACACTGGCAGGAATCAATAAGCCAATATTCTGCTCAGGGCTTTTCTTTTTAATAAGCTTAGAAAAGCGAAATACTGCGGTCATAAATTTATGATTACTTAAAGGCTCGCCCGTCGCATCAGTTGCAGCCATTTTAAAGCTCATACGCTTAGCGGTTTGCAACCACCTTCTTGGTATTGGAGTAATACGATGAGAATAGTCTTGCCATGACTCATACGAGAGATCAAATACTCGACGTTTTAGCTCATCAGCTGGTGTTGTCGCTGGCAATGGATCGCCAAAAGCGACGATAATATCGCGCTTAAAACCTGATTGACGGTTTTCTTTAAAGAAGCCTGTTGAGCGCGAAAAACGACTCCCCCAAAGACCATAAAGATAGAAAGGAACAATTTTGGCATTGGTGTCTTTGATTGCTTTTTCGTAGCCACGTTTAAACTCACCTAATTGCCCTGTATGGCTAATAGCACCTTCTGGAAATAAACACACTACTTTACCTTGTTTTAATAAAGTATTGATTGTCTCTAAAGATGCTGCTGCTCCACCGCTATTAATTGGCACAACACCAAATAAATCAAGAAACCACTTTAGATACCAACGTTCATAGTAGCCACGCTCTATCACAAAATGTAATGGTCTTGGACTGGCAATTTGTACTAATGCCCAGTCAACCCAGCTAATATGATTGCCTAATAGCAAAACTCCGCCTGATGCAGGAAGCTTCTCAAAGCCCAATACTGTCATGCTATAGCGTGCCGCAAACAATCGACTGATAATAAATCGTAGTAATGACTCTGGCATTCTTAAAATGGTGTAAATTGTTCCAATAACACCTACGATTACTAAGAACCAGATAATATTAGTACTACTGATACCGACTACTGCTAATGCAACCGTGAGCACAAGAAAGCTCAACATCATTATATTTTGAATAAGATTATTCGAGGCAAGTACACGTCCTAATTGTGAGTCACGCGCATGATATTGAATAAGGGCATTTAAAGGAACAACAAAAAAACCACCCATTACACCTAAAAACAGAAAGTTAAGACCTTGGAATAAAAGAGAGTCAAAGAAGTTAAATAAGGCTAATGCAAGCGTAATACCAATTGCACCGACCGGAATAAGACCTGTTTCGATATGGTTTCGTGATAATTTACCCGCAATAAAAGAGCCAAGCATAATACCGACACCAGCAAGTGCCATTAAGCCTTGAACCTTTGCGGTATTCGTCATTAATAACTGCGATTTAGCAAACTCTGGATAGGTCGCCAGCATCACTTGAGATATTGCCCAGAAGGTCGATAAACCAAGAATTGATAGCCAAATATAAGGATGTCGATAGACTAAACGTAAATTACGTAATTGCGTTTTCCCCTTAAGATAATCATCCCATTGAAAATGTAAACGCTGATTGGTTGATTTTTTTTCTGGTAGGCGATAAGCATAAAATAGCTCTATTAGCGTTAAAGCAACTAAGACCCATGCAAGAGGAGCAACAAAAGAAAGCAGCTCATCTTTACTTTCCCATGTCATACCACTTAAAAGCGACTCAAATAATATCGAGAAAAAGAAAGTTGCAGCAAGAATTGAGAACATGGTGACAGCTTGTACTGCTGCATTACCCTGTGCTAAACGACGCTCTCCAACTAGCTCTTTAATAAAACCATATTTTGCAGGCGAGTACATTGCACTTTGTAGTGCAAGCAAAAATGTCATTCCAAAAGCAAACCAAAACCATCCTTGATAATAACTCAGTGTAATTAATAAGGTTATACCCAAAGCAAACCATGCACTTATCCGCATAACCATATTCTTTGGATACTTATCCGCAATATACCCTGATGGGGTAAATAACATAATAAAAGGCAATAGAATCAAACCATTAACAACTGCTGTTAAAATAATTTGTTCTTGACCATCTAATGTTTTAAAAATGGTATTTTGAATTATTATTTTATGACCAATATCAACAAAGGCATTCAGAAAAACAACCATTAAATAGGTGAATAAGCTGACTACTTTTAATGGATTTTTCATATGTTTACCCTTTTTATTTTAAGTAACTACTAATATTTTTTTAATTATTATAGAGAGAGCTTGTATGAAAGATAATAATGTAACTACTCAGCTTGTACTTTCTTT
>JALVDG010000425.1 GCA_027009095.1 Thiotrichaceae bacterium | reverse complement strand
CCTCTGCGATTGTCTTAGCAGAGCCATTATGTAAATAAGGGGCTGTTTGCCATAAACCCAATAAGGTTGGTGTATCGATTCCATCTAATACCTTTCCTAAACGTAGACCACTGCTTGATTTTAATGTACCAATATCATGTCTCACATTTGGCGCACTATCAGTAAACTGTTTTCCTGCATGACATTTATCACAAGATTTTGATGTAAAAAGGGCTTTACCTAGTTTCGCTTTATCACTAAGGGATGCTTTTTTATCACGATATGGGCTTGCAGGAATTGACTTTAATGAGCCAACATAGGCGGCTAAATCATCTAATGCTTTGCTGACCCCTGCTTTTTTAATACCTAATACATCTTGTCGCGTTGAGAAGTGGAAGTCGGCATCACTCATTAAGCCTTGACCACCTGACAGCCCGCGTATTTGTCCTTCAAAGTCTTGGACTTCATCAAAATTACCACTCCAATGAAGCATTCCTTGATCCATTCCTCCGTGACCTATTAGGCTGATCGTATTACGCAATCCTTCGCCAAAATTACTCATATCCCAAACACGTCCATCACTTCCGCCTTCATTGTGACAGCCTGCACAACTGGAATATTGTTCTTTCGATAGACGCGGATCAAAAGAATCATAAAAGAGCTGTTTGCCTCTAAAAACAGCAGGAGATAATGATTCATTAGCGACGGTTTTAAAGGTATGAACTAAGGGAACATCACTTGATTGATAAAATATTAAATTATATAAATCAAACACTGTAACCGATCTATCCATAAAGTTATGGCTATAAAGGGTTAATCCATCATCGGATATAGCAAGTCCTTGTGGAGCGCGTTCTGTGTGTATTCTAAATAGCACTTCATTGCTATAGGCTGCTATCACTTCAATATCTCGGCTACCTTCTAAGGCAACAAATAAGTAGCTACCATATTTTCCAAATAGAGCGGTACTTGCTATTCCTCCGTTGTCATGATCAATACGAGATGCTAATTCTTCCTTATTGGTTAATAAATTAATTTTAGAGCTAATACTTCTTACCGCACTATCAAAGGTGAGGTCTTTGCCATCGCGCATCCCGCCTCGTTTTATATTGTCTTGCTTTGAAGGAACCCATGCCGTTCTTCCATCAGGAGAAAGTGCGATTCCACCAAGGTAGTTAGGTATACCTCTGGCTATTTTTTCTGAATCAGTGACATTATTATGTTGCAAAATAATGGTATCTAATTGCTTAAAATGAGTGGTATCAATAACGATAACTTCGCCACCATAAACTTCACCATTTAAACTTGTTTTAGGTGATAACGTTGATTCATCAGGTAATGGAGGCGTGATATAGCGAGAAATATAGAGACGATCTTCTTTTGCATTGATACTAATATGACGTGGATTTTTTCCTATTGATAAACGTGCTTCAATTTGTCGAGTGCTAGCATTAATTTTTAATAGTTGACCTGAAGCCTCTAATACAACATAGGCAGCATTATCCTTTTTAGAAAAAACAATGCCATAAGGTTGTGAAGCATAGGGCAACTGAATGGTATGAACGACACGCTTATCGGTAGTATCAATCACACTAATAGAAAAAGAGCTTTTATTAGTAACCCATAACTCGCCACTAGGAGAAAAGGCTAATGCTCTTGGTTGCTTTCCAACC
>JALVDG010000424.1 GCA_027009095.1 Thiotrichaceae bacterium | reverse complement strand
TATAATCTGTTTTGCTATCTTAGTTTGACAGCCCATTGCATCCATTGTGACTACCGATCCTGCAATATCGAGTTGAGTCAGCAACTTGGGAATCGCCGTGATTTTATTGGATTTATCAGCTATTTTTTGTTGCCCAAGAACAGGATTGTTTTGTTGTGCCCATGCACTCACCATATAGATAGTTGCTTTATTAGAGGCTTTATCAATACTCCGCCTTAGGCATTTTCCATCGATGGCAATCGCTTCTCCTTCTGATAGTTGAGCCAATCAGATACCCAGTGACTAAAGCATTCACTAAACTGTTGTGTATCAATTAGAGAAAAAACTCGACCAAATGTATCGTGAGATGGGATGCCATATTCAAGATCAAGTTGTTTGGTAAACCATTCCTCATTAGATTTACCAAATTCCTCCACCGTTGACCAGTCATCTGCTTCGCAGATAACAACACAGATGGTTATAAAGAAAATGTTGGGTAGTAAATGTCGCTTTTGGCGATCAATGCGTGGATCTTTAATATTAGAAAAGTGATGAAGTACGGAGGGAGTGGCTTTAGCTTTCATAATAAATCAAAAGCTTACCATTATTACCTGCAATGAAGTTATAATTTCAAGATATTTTTAGTGCGATTGCCCTAGGGCAAGGGCTAGTCATTAAACTGACGGTCAGAGCAAACCAAATCGCTCAAGACAAGGTAGGGGCACACTCTTTTGTCAAGCGTTCATAACGCCATATTGTGGATGCTTTGGGTTGCTCTGTATCCGTCTAGTTTAATGTAGTTGATGTACTAGATAAGAAATTTATTATAAACAAAGAGACAGCCTAAGATAAAAAAAACAGCCATCGAGGCACTAAGAACATGAATCATAAGATTACTGGGTGTTGTTGCAACCCTAACACTGCCATCTGTTGCTAGTTGTAACTCAATGGATTCACCTTCTTTGACGCTACCTGAAGCTACCGTTGAGGTAAATTGAATAATTTTACTATTATGCTCGTATTCAATAAGTGGCAAGCTCAGGGTATTGTTTTTTTGTTTAATGGAAATAACCCTTCCTGTCAATGTTTCTGCATTATGAAAAAGCAGATTACGTTCTTTAAGTAAGTGACGAATATGTGCAATAAAAAGTACGCAAGCAAAAGCGGCTAAAGAAAAAAAGATATTAAAAAGAGTAGTAAGATTCAATAAATCCATATGGTGTTATTAAAGTCTGAATAGTTAGTTTAGTATTTCTGTTCATCTAAATATTGTCTCAATGATACTAGACAGTAAACAGCAATTACGACTAATAATCTGACGGTCTAAGTCCTTGATAACGGTGTTATCATTCCTCCCCCATAGCTCTGCTATGACTCGTCATGATGCCTTGTTCTCAAGAATTGATCCTCGCCAGAATGATTTGTCGTAATTACTGTTCGCTGTACTCGCTAAATATTTAGTAGAGGCTTTGTTTATTATTGCTTTCCTTAGATAAGCTTGCCTAAATACAACGCAAGCTCTCTACTTAGAAGTTTAGTTAAAGTTAACCAAGATTGTCGAGGGTGTTTCATCCTTACCATCTGATACCGTAATGTAAATGGTATCAGTTGTACCTGAAATAGCTTCGCCAGATTTTGGTGTATACCAAATAGTGCTAGTATCAAAGCTTAACTCGCCAGATGCA
>JALVDG010000423.1 GCA_027009095.1 Thiotrichaceae bacterium | reverse complement strand
ATCATTTTTATCTACCGTTGCTAATAAGGATTCTTTTTGACGTAAAAAACTACGCAATACACCATTTAAAAACTTTTTTGCCCACGGCTTTTTTAAGCCTTTTACGGCACTCACCGTTTCATTCACAGCGGCATGGTCAGGCGTTTGTTGATAGATAATTTGGTATAGACCTACACGCAATAAACACTCGATATCTTTGTCTTTATTCTTTAATGGTTTCGCTAAAAGCTCGATTAATATAGCTGAAATACGCTCATGCCAGCGCAAACTTCCAAAGCAAAAATCTCTTACTAAAGGGTCTTTAGCCTCCTCACCATCTGCCAACAACTGACTAAGTGATTCACCGTTATAAATCACACTACGCAGTATTTTGCTAGCAACAATGCGAGGATTATAAGACTTCATGAAGGAAACACCTGCCCTAGCAATGATCGACCATTTAAGAAGTCTTGTACATCCATTGCCTTTTTATTGGGTACTTGCAAACGGGTAATCAAAACCGAATCTTTTCCCGTTGCAATCTCAATGCCCTGTTTTGACTCTGCAACCACCTCGCCTACTTTGGCATTAGGCTGAGTCGTTTCAATAACGGATGACATATAAAAGCGTAACGGCTTACCATCCATATAAGTGAACGCCACAGGCCAGCCATCAAAAGCTCGAATCATACGATCTATTTTTTTTGCCGATTGTGACCAATCAATCTCACCATCTTTCTTATCTAATTTATGCGCATAACAGCTTTGACTATCGTCTTGTACTTCTGGTGCTAATTTATTTTTAACTAATAAATCAAGCGTTGCCATAAGTGCCGTTGCACCATCAGCAGATAATTGATCATGGATAGACTGCCCAGTATCGGTATCTTTAATTGGACAGGATATTTTATATAACATATCGCCTGTATCCAAGCCCAAAGCCATCTGCATAATGGTTACGCCTGTTTCTTTATCGCCCTCTTGAATGGCTCGATGAATAGGTGCTGCACCACGCCAGCGAGGTAATAAAGAGCCGTGTATATTCAAACAGCCATATTTAGGCATATCTAATACTGCCTGTGGCAACATCAAGCTATAGGCTGCCACAATCATTAAATCAGCATGATAAGAAGCCAGTGTTTCTAATGCACCTTCTTCTTTAAAGCTAGTAATTTGCTCAACAGGAATATCAGCATCAACTGCTACCTGCTTAACGGGACTAAATTTAATTTTACGCCCACGCCCTGAGCCACGATCTGGCTGAGTATATACCGCCACCACCTCATGATCGGAGTCGATTAATGCCTTTAGTGCAGGCACGGCAAAATCAGGTGTTCCCGCATAGATAATGCGTAATTTTTTATTCTTCTGTGTACTCATTTTTATTTTAAATCCTAATACATTAAATCGCTAAACTTTTTGTTTTGCCATTTTTTCTAATTTTTTACGTAATCGTTGCTGCTTTAAAGGTGAAAGATAATCAACAAATAATTTACCTTGAAGGTGATCCATTTCGTGTTGAATACAAACGGATAATAATTCATCTGCTTCTAGCTCAAAGCGCTCACCTTGCTGATCTAACGCCTGTATTTTTATCCTGTCTGCTCGTTCTACTTCTGCATAATAAGCAGGAACAGAAAGGCAACCCTCTTCATGCTTTTTTGTACCTTCAGAATGTAAAATTTCAGGGTTGATCAAACACAAAGGCTGATTTTTCTCCTCCGACAAATCCATCACAATAATCTGACGATGTATATCTACCTGTGTTGCTGCCAGACCAATACCAGGTGCGTCGTACATTGTCTCAAACATATCCTCAACAATTTTTTGTACTTCTTCATCAACCTTTTCCACTCGCTTCGCCTTTTTACGCAAACGTTGATCAGGAAAGCGCAATATATCTAACAATGCCATAAATTTTTCCTATTTTTAACCATAACCACCAGTCAGAAATTATTCCAATAATATTATCGCCTAAGATACACTAGAAGAAGAAAAATAACGAATTAAGACTATCTAAAGGTCTGATATAAGAATAAATTGGTGATAATTTCAGCTTGACACCCCTCATATTTACCTCGTTTTTTACGTTGTAAAATGTTCATTTACAGCTCTAAATCACATATTTCTTCCTTAAAATTAAGGAAAAGTGGGAATAATCTGAATTGTTACAATAAATTAAATGTCATCATCTTTCGTAAAAATAATAAAAATGAGAAATATTATGTCCACCTCGCTACCTAGATTAGCCATTCTATCAGCAAGTTCTTTGTTACTAACTGTTGCCTGTAGTACACACAAAAAGCAAGAAGATGCTATTCCTAAGCTCACAACGCCTAGCACCAAAATAGATCCTTACGATAGTCACTATGGCATGCCAAAACGAGATACAAACGGTGGCTATGCAACAAAAGCAAAATACAAAAAGATAATCACCCGTATCCCACTTAAAGCAAACTCTCCAACACGTTATAAAGTTAAAAAAGGCGATACGCTTTGGGATATTTCAAATAAATTCCTCAAAGATCCTTGGTTTTGGCCTGAAATATGGGATAAAAATCAAAAGATAAAAAATCCACACCTTATCTATCCTGGTGACTTGTTATACATCTACCAATCACGCCGCAAAGTAAAACAAGGCAATAAGATTATAGAGGTATTAGTCCCTCAAATTCGTGTTGAGCGCACAGGTAGTGGCAAACCTATTTCATCACTTGCTCCCTTCCTAGCTTGGCCTCGTGTGCTGGACAAAGAAACCATTGAAAAAGCACCTTATATTGTTGATGGTCTGGATAATCATTTGCTGATAGAAGAAGGTCAGACTGTCTACATCAAGAAATTAAGAGATCGACGTGATGGTCAGATTTATCCTCTTTTCCGTAAAAGAAAACCATTATACGATCCTGAGACTAATGAATTACTAGGCTATGAAGTTATCTATTCTGCCAAAGCCATGATTACTCGTAGCAAAGGCAAGGTAGCAAGTGCAACCATATTAGATGCTAAACGTGAAGTGCATGTGGGTGATCGTTTACTAAAAGATATTGATGAAAAAATTGTGCTTAATGCGCCAATGGTTGCACCAAGACACAAAGTAAGAGCCACTATTTTGTCGTTATATGAAGCCAATTTAATCAGTGGTACTGGCATGATTATCACCCTTGACTGTGGTATCTCTGAAGGGGTCAAACCTGGTCATATTCTTGGTGTCTATGCACCAGGAAAAACAGTCAATGATCCTTATGAGAAAAGAGAAAAAGTTAGCTACAAATACCTAAAAACAAAAGTACCCGTAAAAGTAGACCTACCACCTGAGCGTATTGCTACTGCGGTCGTTTATAAGGTTGGAAAAAAGTTAAGCTATGCTTTAGTCACAAAGTCCAAGAATGCGGTTAAAAAAGGGTATAAGATAGGGAATCCTTAAGGAAACTCTGATGCTACGCAGTCACTTTTTAAAATATCGGTGAAGGTTTTCGTAGCCCTTTCTAGTTCGGGTTCTTTTTCTTTATTCCGCAAAGGGCTACGACTTACTTTCTTTTGCTTCGCCAAAAGAATGTAAGCAAAGAAAAGGCGACCCAGCTAACCGCTCCCTCCTGCGCTTTGCCCGAGAGAATGGGCAGTGAAAAAACTCGCTCCGTAAACTCCGCTCAAACACTTTCACTGCTGATCCATTCTCTCGGGCAAATGCTCGGCGCGGTTAGAATGGGAATTTTGGCTCCGCCTCGCTTACGCATCGGGCGGAGGAAAAATATGTAATATTTTTTCTATTTGCTTAACATCAGTACATTTTATATCTAAACAGTGGCGAATAAGCTTGTGAAAGAAGAACAAAACTTAGCAGATTGGATTGCATTATGGCGTGTGAAAGGTATTGGTTGTGTCCAGTATAAAAAGCTACTCAATGCCTTTCAAACGCCTGAACATACCCTCAATGCCTCTCATCAGCAACTTAAACAAGCAGGCTTAAAAGAGGCACTTATCGAAAATATCACGGCTCAAGAAATAAGTAGTGCCGAACCTGATATACAATGGCTACAAAGCTCCGAAAAGCATCATATTATTACCATTGAAGACCCTCGTTATCCTCAACGACTCAAAGAAATATCGGTCTCTCCTCCCTTACTTTATGTACATGGCAATGCTGATTTACTTAATGATCCGCAATTAGCTATTGTTGGAAGCCGTAATCCCACCCAAGGTGGACAAAATAATAGTTATGAATTTGCCAAACATCTCGCTGCGACAGGTATTTCTATCACCAGTGGGCTTGCTTTAGGTATTGATGGTTTAGCGCACAAAGGTGCATTAGATGCTAATGGTATCACCATTGCGGTTATTGCAACGGGTATCGACCGAGTTTACCCAGCAAGACACCGCGCCTTAGCACATAGAATTGTTGAGAAAGGTGCGATTGTCAGCGAACTCCCCATTGGCATATCTCCTCTGGCAAAAAACTTCCCACGTCGTAATCGTATTATCAGCGGCATGAGTATTGGTACTTTAGTCGTAGAGGCAGCCTTACGCAGTGGCTCGCTTATTAGCGCACGTTATGCCAGCGAACAGGGACGCGAAGTATTTGCCATACCAGGTTCTATTCACAACCCTTTAGCACGTGGTTGTCACCAGTTAATACGTCAAGGTGCAAAATTAATTGAAACGGCCGACCATATTCTTGAAGAACTTGCTCCGCAACTTGAACTAACCTTAAAAGAGAAAAAACAACCACCATCTAATGATGATAAAAATACAGCCGAAAACAGCAATCCCACACCCTCAGCCCCTGTTGATGCAGATCAAAGGTTAATTTTAGAGACAATGGGTTACGACCCGATATCAATTGACCAATTAGTCATACAAACGGGATTGACCCCCGAGGCACTTTCCTCCATGCTACTACTACTTGAATTAAATGGATTTATTGCTGCTAGCGGACGAGGAAGTTACACCAAAATAAAAGAAACATAATTCGTAGTTTATCTATCTCCTTATGTTTACTTAGCACTCAAACTTTCTCCCCTCCCTATTCGCTTTTAGCAATATATATTTTATAGCCACCCTCAGCTAGAAGTATTAATTTATGGAAAGAAAAGAAAGCACCCTTGAAGTTTTATTCTACTTATTTGAAAACTACTCCGAAGTAGATGATGTCTCCCAAAATAGAAATGCATTACAAGGCTATCTCACTGAAGCTGGTTTCCCTCCTAAACGAATAGACCATGCGTTTGATTGGCTTGAAAGTCTTGCTGATGAAGATACTGAGTATATTACCGAACCTCAGAAGAAATCATTTCGCGTATTCTCAGACTATGAATGCCGCTGGATAAATAGCGACTGCCAAAGTTACTTGATGTTTCTTGATGAAATGCACGTACTCACTCCAGCAATGCGTGAACGTGCTATTGATCGTATTTTAGCGTTGCAGGATATGGACTTTAATCTCAATAAACTCAAATGGGTGATTTTAATGTTACTGCTTAATCAACCAAACTCTGAAGCGGCTTATGCGTGGATGGAGTCCATTGCATTGGCCGACCAACTACCGCAGTATCATTAATAAAATTATAAACTGATTGAAAAGGAGGTCATGCACCTCTCTTTTCAAACGCCTAAACTTCAGCACCCTCCATTAATGCTTTACGACGCATACGCTGAAACTCTGCTTCTTTTCTAATTTCTGCTAGCTCTTTATCATCATCTTCGTCATCCTCTCCCTCCCCTTCTATTGGGGCGAGTTCCAAACTATCTAATGGTGATGCTACAGGCTCTCCGTCTTCATTTGTTTCTGTACTTGCTTGAGCCGAAGGATTTTCTAGCAACGTAATTTTTACTTTGAGATTATTAGGTGAGTCTGCATTACGCATCATTTCATCATAAGAAATCGTGCCAGCACGATACAATTTGAATAAGTGACTATCAAAAGTTTGCATTCCAACATCTTCAGAACGCTCCATGACCTCTTTAATCGCGTGAATATCGCCTTTCATAATCAATTCTTGAATGGTCGATGTTCCTAGTAATATCTCGATTGCCGCAACACGTTTTCCATCTACTGTAGGAATCAAACGCTGAGAAATAAATGCTTTTAGATTTAATGATAAATCCATCAATAACTGATGGCGACGCTCTTCTGGGAAGAAGTTAATAATACGATCAAGTGCCTGATTTGCATTATTCGCGTGCAAGGTCGAAAGACATAAATGCCCTGTCTCTGCAAACGCCATCGCATGTTCCATTGTCTCTTGTGTGCGTATCTCACCAATTAAAATTACATCAGGCGCTTGGCGTAGCGTATTCTCCAGCGCATCTTCATACGATTCGGTATCCACCCCTATTTCACGCTGACTTACCAAACATTTTTTATGCGGATGAACATACTCAATCGGGTCTTCAATGGTAATAATATGCCCCGTTGAATTGCTATTACGATGGTCAATTAATGCCGCTAATGAGGTCGATTTACCAGAGCCTGTGCCACCGACAAATAAAATCAAACCACGTTTTTCCATGATAATATTTTTAAGAATATCAGGTAAACCCAAGCTATCCGCATTTGGAATATCCACTTTGATATTACGAATTACCATCGCCAAGTGTGTACGCTGCTTAAAAATATTAATACGGAAACGACCGATACCCTCCTCATCCAAGGCTAAATTCAACTCAGGCTTTTTTTCAAATTGAGCGAGTTGCTCTTCAGTCATCAAGAACTTAGCAATATCCTCTAAATCTTCTGCAGACATTTTTTCTTTACTTAATGCCCGTAAAGTACCCTGAAACTTCGCTGCGGGAGGTGCATTAAAAGTAAGGTATAAATCGGAGCCATCATTTTTGACAAGTACGCGTAGAAGGTTTTTAAAATCCATAGTATTTTTTTTATTGTGAATTTAAGATGCTTATAGCTTAATCTATCATCACAATATTTGGTAATAAGCTCCGACAAAATGAACGCAAGAAAAATATTTATTTTTTTCCCCTC
>JALVDG010000422.1 GCA_027009095.1 Thiotrichaceae bacterium | reverse complement strand
AGTAAGTCGTAGCCCTTTACGGAAGAAAGCAAAAGAACCTAAACTAAAAAGGGCTACGAAAACTTTCGCTGATATTCTAAAGAGTGACTGCGTAACATCAGTGATGTACTAGGCTTCCTCAAAAGATTCTTGAACACTTTGTACTAATGCTCTAATTAAAGGGTCTTGCTTACGTTTTTTTAAATAGCCAAAATTTAGCGGTAAGCTAAATGATTGTCCTTGCCACAATGTTATCAAGCCCTCATCAACCCAAGGTTGTGCCTCATCCTCACGAATTAAAGCAATACCAACGCCAGAGCGAAGGAGTACATTCATTGAGCTTTCAGACGATGCATCCGCTGTCCATTTAGGCTTTTCTGCAACATCTTCAAATAAAGTATTGACAAAATCATGATAAGGACAGAAAGGTACAGGGTAAATCCAAGGGAGCTTTGCAAGGTCGGCAGGTGTAGCGGTGTTAAGTTGATCCTTCCACTTGCTTGCCCCTGCGACCACAATATTGGCGGAGGTTAAATAAATGCTTTCAACTTCTTTTAAAGAGTTAGAACCAAAGTAAAAGCTACCATCAATAGAGCCTCGACGAATTTCATCTAGTAATTCAACTGAGATTCCTTCCGATAGTTGAATCTTTAGTTGTGGTGATTTTGAGATAAGTTGGTCGTGTAGCTTAGATAATTGTAAAAACTCAGCATTTGTATTGAGACCAATTTTAACTGCGCCTGCTAATTCTCCTGAGAGCATACTCGCTTCAATGCGTAGCTCATTGGCCGCATTTAATACAGAGTGTGCTTTTTCGATTAAAATTTTACCATGTGCGGTTAGGCGCATTCCCTTGGGTGTGCGGTCAAACAATTTTACATTAAGCTCTTGCTCTAACGCTTTTACATGCGCACTAATAGCGGGCTGGCTCGTATATAAACGTTCAGCAGCGTGGGTTAAATTGCCAGCATCAGCAACCGTTACTAAGGTTCTCAATTGGTAAAGTTCCATATCTGCTATCCATAAATGAATATTGTAGCGTAGTTCCAAGTAATAGCTGCAAACTACCATGTTTTAAATAAAAGATGATAGATACAGTTTATTGTTTCATTGAAAGTACAGATAATGACTATGCCAGTAATTTTGCTCATCAACAATCGGGAATTCTGATAGTAGGCTTCCGTTTAAATGATTGGATAGTTTTTTTGTTAAGGTGCTTAATAGAGGCATGACAACTACAGGGCTGAGCTGATTACACAAGTCAATAGAGATGCCCTTTCAAATTCAAAGAGGAGGTAACTGTTATGCCACAAGTTTATGTAGAGAAAAACTATGCGTCAGATTTTTTAAAAGCTGAAACAGTTATCTTTGCGTCAAAGGCAACAACAACGGTTATAGAAAAAGAACAAGATAAACAAAAAAACAGTCTATTTAAAACGGTTGATATTTGGATACAGCGTTCGCGCCAAAGAAAGCAATTATCACAGTTAGAGCCGCATTTATTAAAAGATATAGGCTTGACTGAAGAGATGGTAGCAGAAGAAATTGCTAAGCCATTTTGGAAGTAGGGCTATCCCATAGCTGGAAGTGGTTTCGAATCGTGTCCTTTACTCCGCTCAATGATCCTGACTGTGCAGGCTTTTACTCGGTGAGCGTAGCACAATCTAAGAGAGGGTATAAAGGATACGACTCGAAGCCACTTCGTTAGTTTTCAAAATTAGCGTATTTGCCTCCAAGACTGTCTTCCTGACGCTCTGCTTGATCTTTCCCTGAACATACCGATAACACCTGTAGAGCCACTGACGTATTTTCCTTCTGAGTTTGATGTGTGGTTAAGCACAATAGGAGAGTGCAGTATTAAACCAAGCGACTCTTTTTGTAGCCCAGAGGGTACTTTAGTGCTTTGGTTATATGAGACTTCATCATTTTTATTAAATTGTCGGTCACTATTAATATCGAGTGAAGGTACGGCTAGCCGTTGACCATTAATAGCATTAATTTCCATTAGCCAGCTTGAGCCATTCCATCCGCAGTTTTCAGGTGGGATGAGGGTGGTGAAGATTAGTTTTCCGCCGCGCAATAGTGTTTGCGAGATAATACGTTCGCCTTCAGCTGTACCATCTGCCTTGAGTAACTTTAACCTCCAGCCTTTTTTAGTGCTGTAGTCAACGACATTATTTGAGGTGATGCGTGCATTTAAGTTAGATGATATGTTGGAGTCTTGCAGTACTGTTTGAAGCGCTAAATCGTCAACGCTAGCAACAATACTGCCATTATCACGAATGCCATAAAGTGTTTCGATATCAGGTGTACCCGAGACATTATCGCTAGGATCAAAATACTTTCCTGTTCCAAAGTAGACCATATAGCCACCATTGGGGTGTTTGCCAACTTGTGGTTTTGCGGTAATTGCTTGTGTTCGTGTACAAGCATTGGTTTCGCAAGCGGTAAATAGTGGCGCAGGAGCAGATGATGCTGTATATGCGACCGACCAGTTATTTGGGTTGCTATTGCTTATATCAAACTTCCAAAGATTACCTAATAGGTCTCCCGCATAGATGTAGTCTGTGATGCGATCTCCATTGGTATCAATAGGAATGGGGCTAGACAGACCATTAGGTGTGCTTGCATTGCCTTGCTCGGTATTAATCGCCTTGATTAGCTGACCATTGCTAAGATCAATTAAGAATAATACTGCTTGATGATTTGCACTGTTGTAGCCATTGCTAATAAGAGCAGCCCATGCGCCATTGTTGAGTCGTATAATAGAAGGAGCGGGGATGGTCTCACCCAAGTGATCAGCGTAAGTGCTGGTATTATCAGGTGCTTGACTGGCTGATAATTCCCACATTACGTTGCTACTAGTAAAGCTAGCGGGATTGCTGACATCAAGCGCAAAAATGCCTTTGCCGCCTGCACCTAAAGTACCTAATAAAACACTTTTCCAAGTATTATTGATATAAGCGTCATCAACGGTTAGCTCTCCATCAACCAGGGCTTGATGTTCAATACAATCCGTTTCTGCACATCCGTAGTTAGGATCACTAATTTTTATGAACTTAGCCATCACATTATTAGGAATATAAGCAAATCGCTCTACTCCTGTATTAGCATCAAAACCATGTAGCATGCCATCGTTAGCACCGACATAGACCATATCGGTTCGACTTCTTTTTGCGCTTAAAAAGGCAGGGTAGCTAGTGCCTTCTGTGCCTGATAATTTAGTGTAGCCATAATCATCGTATTTTCCCGCATAGCGAGGAGAGGAGTGGATAATATCCCCGAGTAATTTATTTCTTTTGTGGAAAATGCCACTCGGGTTAGCACTTGTCTTTTCATTACTTTGGTCGCCACGAACCCAGTTGAGTAGACCAGTGTCGGTCGCAGATGAGCTACCACAAGGTCCTAGTGTTTCCCACCAGCCCCAGCTATGATTAGCAATATTATTAGCGGCTAAGGAAGGATCTTTCCATGCGACATCATCTTCTCGTACAACTTTATAGCGAATCCCTTGGTATTTTACGATAGTTCCATCTGTATAAGGAGTCCCTTGAACCCACTCGGGTATATTGTCGCAGCTTCCCCCGCTACTAGCACCATTACTACTTTCTCCTGTAGCGAGTAGTGTTTTTTGATTGGCGCTTAGATTATCCCATGTAAACTCTATGCCTTTATTAGCACTGGATAATAATGGGTCATAACTAAAGATTTTACGTTGTGCATGGTTAGGAATTTTATTGGCAGCATCCCATTTTATGTCTTTAGTATTACCTCTATCATTATCATTTGCTGTTTTAAGATCATAAGAGAGTAGGTAGCCTTCCCATGTTGCTACGTCAAATTGGGCTTGGTATAAGCGTGTATTCGTGTTGAGTCGATCAGAATTAACTTGTACAGAGGCACTTGAATAAATGCCTGTATTGGCATCATTTATATTACAGGCATTGCAATCGGATGATTGTGTGATAACCACATCATCAATGGTTACCTCATTGACGCTTAGCGTCGTGCCACCTACGGTACACCATGCTTCTCTCCATGGCGCACACCAGCCATTCACTCTAGAGCCTATGTGTCCATAGTTGACAAAACTGATAGTAGAGCTTGTTGAGTCTGCGGTGAACTCTATTCCATACTCGACAACTCCTTGGTCTGATTCTCCTGGTGTTTTTACATGCACTGATCCTGCGGGTGTATCAATACGTATAATGCCTGATTCATACTCACCTAATTCTGGCAATGCTTTAAAATATAAGCGATAAACTTTTCCTACTTTTGTGGGGAAAGTGTGGGAAAAAACAACAGATTCAGGTCCCCAATGTGATTGGTTGTTATCAGTCCCTTGAGGGTCGTCATCAGGAATATCGCGTATTTCAATCGCTTCAATTGGGGTAAGCAGACGATTCGTCGCATCAAATGATAAATCACCATCAATGGGAGGGTAAACACGTCGTACTGCACCATTACCTAAGTAGATGGAAGTACCATAATCATCAATGGTATAACCTACGGTTGCCGCATAAGTTGTATTTAAATGCACTGTTCTTGCATAAGTATTAGGTCCTCCTCCTGTGACTGTCCAATTACGAATATCAGAACGGTTAGCGCGATGTTCTCCAAAATAAGTGCCTGAAGGTAAATCAGAGAAGTCATCTTCAAAGAGTACGACATCGCAACTTCTAGGGCTAATGTCTTTTAATACGGTTACATTAGGGCTGCTTGGTGGAATATCTTGTGCTATGGCAATGGTATAGTCTTCAACTTCCCCATCATTTGCTTTATTTGAAGGTGTATTAAGTGTAACAGCACTATCTGTTGTGAGTCTGAGGCGAATAAAGGTTGTGCCAATTTGAATGTCATTGGGGATGCTATTCCAGTTAAGTGTCACAATGTCATTATTTAAACCGCTGTTGACAAGAGTAGTTGCTGATTCATTGTTATCAAAGGTGCCATTTTTATTAAAGTCAATCCACGCAAACAGCGATGCTACATTCCCTGAGGTATTGGTCACTTTTATGTCGACGCTATAGCTCGTCGCTGATTGTTTTAGAATAGGGAAGAGGTAAGGTCGCCATTGACCTGCTGGATTAATCGGAGCGCCATCATCCTCCTTTTCATTATCATTTGAGCCATCAATATCGTCACCTAATGCATTGTAGCTATAAGCACTGCTTGCTTCTGCATCTGGCTTGAGTGAGCCAATATAAAGATTATCACTAAGGGCATGACTTGCATCACCATAGCTTTGTGGAGCATCGCCATGATCAGCATCTTGACAGTTTGAGCCAGTGACAAAAACTTCAGGAACAATAATATCTTGTCGCCCCGCATTGGTTTCATTATACAGCCAATAGATGGTCATTTTAGGATATTGCGTTTCGCCCTTAATGCCTTTAGAACGGTTTAATGCTAATACAGAGGCATTTTCAAATGCTGTTTTTTGAGCGGCTGTGAAAGAGTTAGCATCTGCACGATAATCAATCATGCTTTGAACTTCAGTATAGTCTTGATCCCAATGAGTGTAATACCATGATAAATACTGAAACATATCATCTAATGTTGTTTGTAATTTACCAGGAAAGGCAGTCTCGATAGGACCAGTAATATCAGGATCAATTAAACCTGAATATAGATGTTCTAAAAAGCCTATTTTTTCAGCCGATAAATTTTGTCGTGTGCTTGTATGGGCGGAATAAACATCATTTTCTTGAGGATCATTATCTGCTTTTTCAGCACAATATCCCGCAGAGAAAACTACATCGCCTTGTCTGAAGTTTTTAGCATTTGAATGTCGAGCACCAGGAGGAATAGTGCCGCCTGGATAGTTCCAATAATTTATAAAAGTGGGGGCAGAGGCGGAGGTATCTATACATTGCTGTGTCGCAAATGCAGATGGCAGTATAAAAAACAAGCCGATAAAGATACTGATTAGGGTCAATACATTTTTATATTGATGCCTTTTTCTTGCTAAGTTTGTATTGGATTTTTGTTTGCTTGGAAATTTAACCGTGTTAGATAAATTCAACTTAAATAGCCCCTAGTATGTTCTTTATATATTTGAAGTTACTCATTTTTTTATACGGGGGTGAACATAAGGTTAGCAATAATGTGATGAATGTTAGATGAATGTTAGATGAATGTTAGAAGTGCTCTTAGTCGAAGAAGTTTTGATTTTTTTGTTAAAATTTGTAGACTTAGCCGATTCATAAAAATAATAAAAAACATACAGCATAATGATTACACGTCACCATGGTTTTACATTAACGGAAGTTGTTATCACGATTAGTATTGCTTCCATCCTTGCCTCTATTGCTATTCCTAGTTTTGCCTCGTTATTAAAAAATAATAAAATGGCAATAAGCAATAATGAGTTATTAACTGCACTGAGCTTTACTCGCAGTAGTGCTATTACGCGCGGTACTACTGTTACTCTCTGCAAAAGTAATGCGACTTCAACTAACTGTGACGCTAATGCCGAGTGGCAAGATGGTTGGATTGTATTTGAAGATAAAAATAATGATGGTGATGTCGATACTAGTGATGGGGAAGTCATTCTCAGTGTTTATCAAAGTCTTGGTGGTGATCTCAAATTAACCTATCAACACGACAGGCTAAAGTACAATAACGAGGGCTTTTCTATGGGATATGCGGGCGTATTCTTGCTTTGTGACTCTAGAGGTAATAGTGCAAAAAGAGGTATTATTATTTCCGCAAATGGTCGCCCCAGAAAAGGTGATATTAACGAGTTAAGTAATTGTCCAACGAGCTAATGAATATTAAAAATAATAAAGGTTTTAGTCTGATAGAGGTATTGATCACAGCGCTTATTGTTTCTTTTAGCTTATTAGGTGTGGGTGCATTACAGTTAAAAACCCATCAATTTAACACCAGTGCTAGTTTTCAAAGTTATGCCACGATATTAGCGCACGATATGATCGAGCGAATGCGCTCAAATCCTGTTGGTATTAAAAGTGCTAACTATCATTTGCCAACCGCAACACAGCA
>JALVDG010000421.1 GCA_027009095.1 Thiotrichaceae bacterium | reverse complement strand
GACAAAAAGATTGGTTTTTGAACTATTCTTTTTTTACTTTTACAAAAACCTCTCCCGCAGGGTGATTAATATGAAAAGCAGAACGGCAATGTGGGCAGTGGGATAATGTCTCGAAACGTGTGTTTTGGTTTATTTCGTTAATGATTAATCGTGCATCACGACGACTAAGACTAAGTTCATTACGAAGAATATCCAGCTTTTTTAATTCACTCAATGACAAATGGTTGTCTTCAAGATATTTATAAACTTGGAGCTGGAATGTTTCTCTGCGTCTATTTATTTCTGCGGTAAACCCTGATGCCATAATTCCTGCGGGTAGTGCTGCCATCGTAATACCTGATATTGCAATAAATCCACCTAAAAATTTACCCCCTGCTGTAACAGGGATGACATCACCATAACCCACTGTTGTGAGGGTTATGGTTGCCCACCATAAAGCTTTAGGGATACTACCAAAGGTTTCAGGTTGAATATCGCCTTCTATTATATGTATGCCCGTTGCTGCAAGAATGATGATAATGCCTAAAATAAAGAAAGCAGAGAAAAATGTCGTTGCTTCGTATTTTAAAACCGATAATAAAATATCCATTGATCTTGCATAACGGCTTAGTTTGAATGCTCGGATAAGACGAAGTGAGCGTAAAATTAATAAATCATCAGTAATAAAATATCCTAAAAAGAAGGGGATAATGGCAAGTAGGTCAATGATTGCCATTGGCGTAATGATATAACGTAAACGGTTTTTTAGATTGCTTTCACCTTTCTTTTTACCTCCTTCTGGAGCAGCCCATACTCTTAAGATGTAATCAATAATAAAAAAAATAAAAGCAAACATTTCAAATACATAAAATTCATTTTTATAGCTTTCCGCTAACTCTTTATCTGATTCTAAAATGACAATGATTACACTGCTAATAATAAGTAAGATAATAAATATGTTAATGATAAGACCTATCTTTCCACCTCCATTTTGTACAAGAATTTGATAGGTTTTTTTTCTCAAAGTCATCATGCTTATTCCAAAAACGTGAGATGCAATAAAAAATGTAACGGTTTAACAGCTATACTCATATATATATAAAATAAACTATTTTATGTATAGTTATAAATTATGAGTTTAAAAAACAGTAAACAATCCACCCCAGCAGAGCAACGCCTACTTTTGTTATGGAATCGTTTAGGTAGCAACCGTGCTGGGCGTTGGATATTTAATCGATTATTGTGTCGTGCTGTGCCTTATTCTGGCTCTATTAATCCTCATATACAAAAACTTAGCCCAGGTTTTGTTGAAGTTAGTATAAAAGATCGTCGAGCAATTCGTAATCACTTACATTGTATTCATGCAATTGCTTTAGCTAATTTAGGTGAGCTAGCCAGTGGTCTTGCGATGCTCTCAGCTTTACCTACATCAACCAAGGCAATTGTCATCCATATCGAAATGGAATATAGAAAAAAAGCCCGTGGAAAACTAATCGCCACAGGTATTGCGACCCCTCCTGATGCTGTTACAAAAGTAACAGATGTATTAGTCCATGCAGAAATAAAAAATGAGGAGGGTGTAGTGGTTGCGATTGCTCATGTAATGTGGCGACTTGCACCAAGATAGCTACTATGAATAGGCTTGCAACAGTATTAAGTTGTGATACTGGCATTCGCATACCATTTATTTGTGGATCTATATATCCATGTTCCAATGAGAACTAGTCGCGGCTGTATCAGAGGCTGGTACTATTGGTATCGTTCAACCTGTATCCTTAACCTTTGTGAAGGGATTAGAGTTTAGGGAGGACTTGTAAGCTATTAAAAAAACTAACCAAAAAGCCAATAGGAATGAATGTACTTATCGAAAAATCTTCACAACGCTTTCGCAATGCAATGGACAATAAAGATGGCTCAAAGAATTTTTGGCAAGCAGGGAAAAGTGTTGCGGGCATATCTAAAATAGAACCAGCAGGTGATATTGTAAAGAAATTTGAATCGGCTCTAAGCGCCATAAGCTAACACCTAGGAGGATTTATGAAGAAAATATGGGTCGAACATTATCTAGAAGGTATTCCTGAAGAAATAGATGTTAATGAATATCAATCTATTACCGATTTATTTCATCAAAGTATTGATAAATTTCGTGATCTTCCTGCTTATTCCAATATGGGAAAGGTATTAAGTTATGGTGATTTAGATCATCTAAGCCGAGATTTTTCTGCTTATCTTACTTCTGAGCTAGGGCTAAAGAAAGGGGATCGTATTGCTATTATGATGCCCAACTTACTACAATATCCCATTGTGCTTTTTGCTGCTTTACGCGTTGGATTAGTTGTTGTTAATGCTAATCCTTTATATACCGAGCGTGAGTTAGCTCATCAACTTAGCGATGCAGCTTGTAGTGCAATCGTCATACTAGAGAATTTTGCTCATACATTAGAAAAAATATTAGATCAAACTGAAATAAATTTTGTAATAACAACACATATTGGTGATATGTTTGATTTTCCTAAATCGACTATTATCAACTTTATTATTAAGCACGTAAAAAAAATGGTTCCCCCTTTTAATTTACCCAGTGCGATAGCTTTTAACAAAGTGTTAAAGCTAGGTAAGCAATTATCTCAAGAAGATGCTCAATTATCACATGAAGATATTGCCTTTTTGCAATATACGGGTGGTACAACAGGGGTCGCTAAAGGGGCAATACTCACACATAAAAATATGATTGCTAATTTATTGCAAGCTCATGCATGGGCAGCAGCAGACTTAAAAGAAGGTAAAGAAACGTTTATCACTGCCTTGCCTCTCTATCATATTTTTTCTCTCACTGCAAATGCCTTATTTTCTTTGAAAATGGGCGCTAAGAATGTCTTAATTACCAATCCCCGTGACTATAAAGGCTTTGTTAAAACACTCAGTCAGGAAAAATTTTCCTATATGACAGGAGTTAATACTTTATATAATAAATTACTCAATACCTCGGGCTTTAAAGACATTGATTTTAGCTATTTAAAACTATCTTTAGGTGGTGGTATGGCGATACAAAAAGCCGTTGCTACAGAGTGGAAGGCAGTCACAGATGTACCACTTGTTGAAGCTTATGGATTAACAGAAACCTCTCCTGCTGTCTGTATCAACCCGCTTAATATTAAGGAATACACTGGCAAAATTGGCTTGCCTATATCCTCAACCGAAGTATCAATTCGTGATAATAAAGGGAATGAGGTCGAGCTTGGTGAATGTGGGGAGATATGGATACGGGGACCTCAAGTCATGCGGGGCTATTGGAATCGTCCAGAAGAAAGCAAAAAAGTATTAGATACAGATGGTTGGTTACACTCAGGTGATGTTGCCATTATGGATGAAAAAGGCTGCTGCAAAATTGTAGATCGTATAAAAGATATGATTATTGTGTCAGGCTTTAATGTTTACCCTAATGAGATCGAAGATGTCGTTGCACTACATGGCAAGGTGTTAGAAGTCGGTGCAATCGGTGTCTCAGACGAATCTTCAGGGGAGGCGGTAAAAATATTTGTTGTTAAAAAAGATCAATCATTAGATGAAGAAGAGTTGATGGCTTATTGCAAAGAAAACTTAACGGCTTATAAAAGACCTAAGCAAGTCATTTTTATTGAAGATTTACCTAAGACAAATATAGGTAAGGTATTACGCCGAGAGCTACGAGGAATGTAATTGGGTAGAGTCATTTTATAACTCTGATCGTTTCTCTATTGGAATATACTGGGTATAATCAGCCCAAAATTTTAGTTTGGGTGATAGATGAATACCGATATTGTTTATGTGCGTGATTTACAAGTAGCTGCTTTAATAGGTATTTATGACTGGGAACGTCAAATACGTCAAACCATTAATATAGACCTAGAAATGGGCTGGGATAATCGTAAAGCAGCCGCCTCTGATGATATTAAAGACACATTAAATTATAAAGCTGCGTCTAAAATGGTCATAGAGCTAGTTGAAGCCAGTGAATTTCAATTAGTCGAGACCTTAGCGGAGCGTATTGCTGATTTATTATTAGAAAAAATGCACATACCGTGGGTGAAAGTTACTCTTGGTAAGCCAAAAGCAGTGAGTGGATCGCGTGAAGTAGGGGTGATCATTACCCGCAAGCGTAAAGCCCAAGTGTATCTTGATATTGGTAGTAATATTGATCGTAAACGCAATATTCGTTCTTGCGTTAAGCTACTTAAATTAGAATTTCCCAATATCCTATTCTCTCGTGCTTATGAGTCTGATGCAGAAGGCTTTGATGGTGATCCCTTTATTAATTTATCCGCCAGTTTACAGACAGATAAAAGCTATCAAGAACTATCATCTTATTTAAAGCGTTTAGAAACCGACCACGCAAGACAAAGAACAGGCATTAAATTTAGCGCTAGAACCCTAGATGTTGATATTTTATTTTATGATGATCTTGTTTTGCAGCCTGAAATTGACTTACCTCGTGCTGATGTTATTAAGTATCCCTTTGTTTTATATCCGCTTGCTGAAATAGCGGCAGATTATACACATCCAGAGTTAGGTATTACTATTGCTGAATTAGCCAGACAATCTGATTTAAGTATCGATGGTTTAAAAGAGGTTAAGGGATTGATTTAATTTTGTAAATTAATGTTATTTATCCGATTTTATTTTAAAAGCGTAGACTAACAAAAAAAGCCAGCCAATAATAAAGGCTAATCCGCCCACGGGTGTTATCATCCCAAATGATTTATTTCCTGTTAGCACATAGAGATAGAGGCTACCTGAAAATAAGACAATGCCAATAACAAAGAAAAAACCTGCACTATTTAATAAACGAGATTTTGCATCTTTTAAAAGTAGCGCAATAATAAAAATGCCAAAACTGTGGTAGAACTGATATTCCACACCCGTATGAAATCTTGCTAAAACCTTCTCACTACTGATAAGACGCTCTAATCCATGTGCGCCAAAAGCACCTAATACGACAGCAAGTAAAGCAAATAAAGAACCGATGAATAAAAATTTTTTCATTTTTAAGAGACTTTTAAATGACAGATAAACGTCAAGTATACCGCGTAATTTTACAGATAATGACTTATATCGGTATAGCTATTCTTTTATGGGTTATGTTTAGCTCTGTATTTGTAGAGGATGAAGAAAATTCAGATGCGTCAGGAGAAACAATAGAGGTTTTGGTAAAAAGTTTAGCAAAGGGAGAATCAACCCATGTTATTTGGCAAGGTAAAAAAGTATCTATTTTGCACCGAAATACTCCCAAAGATGTAGTAAATAAAACAAATGAGTACTTTGTGTATTATGATTTAGGAGACTCAGGGAATTGTCCATTGTTCTTTACAGGTGATATTTTAAAAGATACCTGTACAGGCACGACTTATAATCAATTTGGAAAGCCAATAGAGCGTACTAATGTTAATGATCTTGAGTCGCCTCCTCATTATTTTATTGAGCCGACAAAACTGTTAATTGGAGAAGACAAGGAAGAGTGAAATGGCAGAGCATAATACAGAAATAAAATCTCCTATTGCGGTTAGTGCAATATCCTCAAAGCAAGCACTAACAATAATGAAAGGAGATGAAATATCATACTTAATTGATATTCGCTCCAGTATGGAATTTTTATTTATTGGGCATCCTGTTGGGGCTATTCATATACCTTGGATGGATGAGCCAGACTGGGAAATTAATCCTCATTTTGTTGCCGATATACGCAAATTACTACTTGGCGGTACAATGTGTAGTACAAAAGATCATTGTGCCAATATTATCCTTATTTGTCGTAGTGGTAATCGTTCTGAAACGGCGGGGGAGGTTTTATTAGAGGCGGGACTAAAGCGCGTATTTCATATTGTTGATGGTTTTGAGGGCGATAAAGATAAAAATAATCATCGCTCCTCTATCAATGGATGGCGTTTTGATGGATTGCCTTGGGAGCAGTGTTAAAGAGCTCTAAATAAAATCTCCTATCACTACGGGGCAGGCATCGGCATCAACCCATATCTTCATGTCTCTTATCCTTCGAGTAAATCTTTCAAGTTTGCAATATAGGATTGTGCTGTCTTTTGCATTTCTTCGTGCGTTGCTACTTTTTTGTTTGCCCATTCGATATGTTCTTCGGGTAGTTCTTCAAGAAAACGACTAGGATCACAGGTAATACTTTCGCCATATTTTTGACGTGTTTTAGCGAAAGTTATAGTCAGTTGTTTTTTTGCACGGGTGATACCCACATAAGCAAGACGACGTTCTTCTTCTAGCCTGCTTTCTACATCCATACTATTTGCGTGTGGTAAAATTTCCTCTTCAACACCCACCATAAAGACATAGGGGTACTCTAAGCCTTTCGCAGTGTGTAGTGTCATCAAGCTAACATCATCAGCCTCTTCATCGTCACCTTTGTTTCTTTCTAATATATCAAGTAGTGCCATGTGCGTAACAATTTCTGATAGCTCTTCTTTTCCGTCACCATCGTTATAAAGTCGCTTAACCCAATCAACAATTTCCATCACATTTTCCATACGTCGTTCAGCCATTTTGGGTGATGTACTGGTATGTTGTAACCACTGCGCATAGTCAATATCGTTAATAACTTTATTGACGATGGCATGAGGTTCTAGCATTCGGTTGATGAGTGACATTTCATTTACCCAGAAGCTAAAACGTTCTAAACGAGCTTTGGCACGGCTACTAATTTGTTCTGCGAAGCCAAGCTCAGTACTGGCAGTAAATAGGCTAACATTGCGTTTATTAGCGTATTCGCCTAGTTTTTCTAGAGTACTTGCCCCAATTTCTCGTTTCGGTGTATTAACGACGCGTAAAAAGGCGGCATCGTCGCTGCTATTGCTGATAAGGCGTAAATAAGCGAGTATATCTTTGACTTCTGTACGTTCAAAAAAGGACGTTCCACCACTAATTTTATAGCTGATATTATTTTCACGCAAAACCCGTTCAAACAAACGACTTTGATGGTTGCTACGGTAGAGAATTGCAAAGTCTTTATTTTTTGCGCGATCA
>JALVDG010000420.1 GCA_027009095.1 Thiotrichaceae bacterium | reverse complement strand
GTGCCCATCTGTAAATTTCTTTGCCTGATCGTTATCGCCTCCTAATAAAGCGTCTGCGGTATAGCTATACCCTTTTGCTTGGAATATTTTGCCTTGCTTAATTGCACCTAGTTGGCTGATACAGCCATCAACAGGGCTTACTAGACGAGTATCTGCTATTGGACGTAACTCTGGTTTTATCGGGCGAGTAAAAAATTCATTAAAAGTTTTATAACTGTGTGGATCAGGGTTGACCGCTTGATTTAAATCGACCCCAAATACACTGCTAAATTTAGTAATAGCACGTGGTACATAAGCTGATTCGATTCTGGTTAATTTAAAAATAAAACGAGAAATAGCATGGTGTGGTAAAGCATAAAGTGGCCATGATTTGAGGTAGTCGCTGAGTGATGCATGCATTTTTTATGTTTCCAGAATCTGCAAAATAGGGGATGATACGGTACGCTACTTCTAAACTCTATCTCTTTCTTTAATTAGCAAAGCACTTTTTGAGAACGCTATGAATTTTGATATTGACAATCTAAAAACAGTCACAGACTTTATCCGCTGGGGAGCTAGTCGCTTTAGTGAGGCTAAACTAAGCTTTGGGCATGGCTTATCATCACCACTTGATGAATCTGCTTATTTAGTTTTACATGCTTTGCACTTGCCTGTTGATACCTCAAATAACTATTGGGGTGGCTGTTTGACATCTGCCGAAATTTTAACGGTTAAAGAGTTAATTGTTAGACGTATTAAAGAGAGAAAGCCTGCTGCCTATCTTACCAATGAAGGTTGGTTTGCAGGTTTATCCTTTTTTGTAGACGAGCGTGTATTAGTACCACGCTCGCCGATTGCTGAATTGGTTGAAACACAATTTTCCCCGTGGATTGATCCTGAAGAAGTAGATTCTATTTTAGATTTATGTACAGGGAGTGGTTGTATTGGAATCGCCTGTGCCTATGCGTTTACCCAAGCAGAAGTGGATCTAGCTGATATTTCACAAGATGCGATTGATGTCGCCAATATAAATATACAGCGTCATGATGCCGAGCTACGGGTACAAGCCATACAATCTGACTTATTTGAAGGGCTAAAAGGTAAGCAATACAATATCATCGTCAGTAACCCCCCGTATGTTGATGCCGAAGATATGGCGGCATTAACCGCAGAATTTCAACATGAGCCAGAATTAGGCTTGAGTTCTGGTGAGAATGGGCTAGATTTAACAGTAAAGATTCTTCATCAAGCGGCTGATTATTTATCTGATAATGGTATATTGGTGGTGGAAGTGGGGAATAGCCAATATGCATTGCAGCAACTCTATCCTGATGTACCCTTTCAATGGCTTGAATTTGAACGTGGCGGGGATGGTGTGTTTTTAATTGATAAACATCAGCTAGAGAAATTTTTTAAAGGAGGTTAAACAAGACTATTTTTTTAGCGAAATCTGAAATTTAAAAAGGGAAGTATCATGAATAAAAATTCAAATATGTTTTCAGAAGAAAAAAAGGGCTTAGGCAGTGAGTATCACACTTTATTTACAGAAGATGTGCCAGAAGAAAGAATCCCTGTAAAAGATCAGCCACAACAATTTATTATTATACCTTATCACCGTTTGTATAGAGTATTTATCTCGGCATTTTCCGAAAATAAGAAAGGATTACATGCTGTTTTTCATGAGCTTCGAAAAGCAACAAAT
>JALVDG010000419.1 GCA_027009095.1 Thiotrichaceae bacterium | reverse complement strand
CTCCTCACCTTTTAAAATAATGCCAGTTTCTAGCTGCTTGATCGCCTCATCACTAATATCATCGCTAAGTGACACACGGTAAACCTTCGCTTGCTTATGCTTTGGCGATGTGATGCGATGCGACCATTGACCATCATCCGTAATCAGCACTAGTCCAGTGGTATCAATATCTAGCCGCCCTGCGATATGTAAACGCTTGATATTCGAAATCATCAGCAAATTCAATACCGTTTGATGCTCTCCATCTTTTGTTGCACAAACAACATTTTTAGGTTTATGTAACATAATATAACGTTTCTTAGATTTATTAATACGAATGCCCATATACTGTACTTCATCATCAGCAAGTACTTTATAAGCCGCTTGCTTAATCACGCTACCATTAACGGTGATATTCCCTTTGCGAATGAGCTTTCCCGTTTGAGAGCGAGTGAAGGCAGTGGAATTACTGATAAATTTATCTAAACGCATAATGATAAAAACTTTTATAGTGGTAAGAAATTAGTAGGGTAAGCATGTATATCCGTATTTTCTGTAAAAAAGACCAATTAGAAATTAATTTTAAATTAATTAAAAAAATACTTGTGCGATTAGAAATCTTCTATATAATCTCGCGCTCAGTTGGGCCGTTAGCTCAGTCGGTAGAGCAGTTGACTTTTAATCAATTGGTCGAGCGTTCGAATCGCTCACGGCCCACCATCTATTTTATAAAGGAGCTTACGTAGTCTAGTCGCTATGTAAGCTTTTTTTATGTCTGTTTCTTAAGCGATTTAGTACACTTTTCCTTGCTTTATTGTGGCTTATATTACTTTCGATCAATTATTCTATTCGCTCTAGTTTAGAGCAAATAACACACACAAAATGATAAATGAAAAATAGTCTTATAGAGTTGGAGTATCATTCAATATTTTGTATCTGCTCCCTCATTTGCTCAACTAATACTTTTAAATCGACGACTGCTTGAGTGGTTTTTGCATCATTTGATTTTGAGCCTAATGTATTCACCTCACGGTTGAGTTCCTGCATTAAAAAATCAAGCCTGCGTCCTACGGCATCTTTTCGTTGTAAGACTAATCTAACTTCTTGGATATGAGCATTTAGGCGGTCGATTTCTTCGGCTACGTCTAGGCGTTGTGCTTGTATAACAAGTTCTTGTTCTAGGCGGTTTTCATCAATCGTTAAATCTAGCTCTGCAATACGTTTTAGTACTTTTTTGCGTAGGGAAAGTAGTATTTCTTTGCGGCGTGATTGTATGGTTTTTACGATGCTTTCGATTTCGTTGCAGCGACTGGCGATAAAACCACTGAGTTGTTTGCCTTCGCGTAGGCGTGTGGCGATGAGGTCTTTTAGTGTTTGTGTTAAGAGTTGTTGGGCTTGTTCTACTGCGTCGCCTAACTCTTTTTTGGGTGTTTCGACGACACCTTGCCAGTTGAGTATGTCGATGCTAGAGAGAGGGGAGGCTTTTTGTGATAGCACTTCGATCTGCTGTCGTGCGGCAAATAGTGCCTTGACTAAATCTTCGTTGATTATAATCTGGTGCGATTTGCTGCCTAATGTTTCATAGCTTAGTCGTGCTTCAATTTTGCCTCGTTTGAGTGCGTGATGAATTTGCTCTTTAAAGTCATTTTGATGGCTAGAAAATAGATTGGGCAGGTGCAAGCTTGTATCGAGATAGCGGTGGTT
>JALVDG010000418.1 GCA_027009095.1 Thiotrichaceae bacterium | reverse complement strand
GCTTGCCACTGAATAAATTCAAGCAGCATATCAATGAGCGGGGTACGCTCATCTTCGGGGATAGATGGGAAATTAGGTTTGTTTGAACTCATGGATAGTAGTGTAGAATGAAAATGCTATATTTGCCTGTGGATTATGAGAAGTTACTAGTATTTAAAAAATTAATAGCTACAAAAATGCAATTCACATTAGCACCTGCACTTTTGTCTTAAATCCTTTAAACTCCCCTTCTTTAATAAATCATCAGCAGAATCCCATATCATGGCTTTACTTCAATTACAGAATATCCACCTTAGCTACGGTGGTCCTGCGCTTCTCGATGGCGTAAACCTTGTTGTCGAACCTCGTGAGCGCATATGCTTAATTGGTCGAAATGGTGCGGGAAAATCTAGCTTGATGAAGATCATTAACGGCACTGTTAAAGCAGATTCTGGTGATATTATTCTTGAAAAAGGCTCTGTCGTTACTCAATTAGAACAAGAAGTTCCTCATGATATGACAGGAACAATTTACGAAGTAGTTGCTTCTGGTCTTGCTGAAATGGGCGAGCTTCTCACAAAATATCATTTACTAAATGAGCGCGGAGATGTTGGCTCTGAAGAATGGATGACAGAGATGGGTCATTTACAACAAAAACTTGAGGCAGGTAATGGCTGGCACTTTCAAGTTAATGTTGACAAAGTTATCTCCCTACTCAAGCTTAATCCTGATGCTGATTTTATAAAGCTATCAGGCGGCATTAAACGTCGTGTTTTACTCGCCCGCGCGCTAGTACAAGAACCCGATATTCTACTGCTTGATGAGCCAACCAACCATTTAGATATTAACGCTATTTTATGGTTAGAAGAATTTTTAAAAACCAGCTACAAAGGCTCTTTAATCTTCATTACCCATGACCGTGCATTTTTACGCTCACTGGCTACTCGTATTATTGAGTTAGATAGAGGACAAGCAACAAGCTGGCCTGGAGATTATGATAACTTCTTACGTCGCAAGGAAGAAGCCCTCCATGCAGAAGAACTAGAAAATAAACGCTTCGATAAAAAACTCGCCCAAGAAGAAATATGGATTCGCCAAGGCATCAAAGCACGTCGTACCCGTAATGAAGGGCGTGTGCGTGCTTTAAAAAAAATGCGCAAAGAACGCTCTCAACGTCGTAATCAACAAGGCAATGCAACCTTACGTGTTGACTCTGGTGAACGCACAGGAAAACGTGTTGTTGAAGTTGAAAATCTGACATATACCCTACCTGACGGACGTGTTCTTATTGATAATTTATCACTGCTAGTACAACGTGGCGATAAAATTGGCTTAATCGGTCCGAATGGTGTCGGTAAAAGCACCTTATTGCGTGTGTTATTAGGTGAGATTCCGCCAGATGAAGGCTCTGGAAAGTTTATCCAAGGCACAAACTTACAAGTTGCCTACTTTGATCAACTACGTTCGCAACTTGATGAGACAAGAACCGTTAAAGATAATCTCGACAATGGTGCCGACCGTATTACCATCAAGGGTAAAAGCAAACATGTGATTAGTTACCTGCAAGATTTTCTCTTCACCCCTGAGCGTATTAATTCACCTGTCAAAGCCCTTTCTGGTGGCGAAAGAAACCGTCTGCTATTAGCAAAATTATTTATCAAACCTGCTAATGTTTTAGTACTCGATGAACCAACTAATGATTTAG
>JALVDG010000417.1 GCA_027009095.1 Thiotrichaceae bacterium | reverse complement strand
GGATATGTTATTTACAAATTAAAGAATTTATCTAAAGAGCCTCCAGCACCTCCTTTAGAGAAAGTGGATAATAAATAACAATTTCTAGAATTTAATCAGCCTAGAAAGTATTTTTGCTCTCTGGGTTGGAGTACTAGTTTTAATTAATCTTAATAGCAGTCAGCAAGCCACCTCGCCCAAAACTATAAATAGTCTTGCCATCTACTTTTGATGGCACATTATAGCCTGATTGATCGCCCTTTATACGTGCAACAAATAGTCCGCTTTGAGTATTGATAAAGTGTAAATTACCCTGTTTGTCTCCTACGATAATCGTATCGGTATTTACTAATGTTGGTGCAGTAGGAGATCTTCTCATTAAGTCATCCATTTTCCATAATGGATCACCTGTTTGAGGGTTTAAACGCCAGACATTCCCAGCATTGTCGGAAGTGTAGACACCTTGTATGTCAGCATCAGTTCCAGTATAGGAGGGTATTTTTTTCGCCCAGTGTATTTTTCCTGTCCTTAAATCAACGCCTGATATGCCTCCATGAAAGCTACTAGCAAACATAGCAGAGCCAATGGTTTTTAGTTTTCCATCAATATCGACCATCCTATCTAATTCATTATCACCACGAGCTACGGTTAAAGTAGCTTCCCAAGCTAATGAGCCGTTTTGTTGCTCATAAGCAATTAATTTACCATTATCAAAACCAGCAATAACATAAGGTCCTGCAAGGACTGGAACGCTAGCACCATAAGTTGACAAAACAGGTGTTAATTGCTGGTGTTGCCACTTAATATCGCCAGTTTTACTGGATAAACCAAGCAGTTTTCCGTTAATTGTGCGAAAGAATACTCGATCATTTTTAGCTTTAGAAACGCTGAGAATTTCAGAGCCTATAGGTTTAATCCAAAGGGTCTTCCCTGTGGATTCATCAAGTGCTATAGCATTACCTCGGTCTGTTCCGAAATAGATAATACCATCACCTCCGTTGACACCACCACTAATCAATTCTTCTAAATTATTTTTCCACAGAGATTTTCCTGTTTTTTTATCCCATGCAGTAATCTTATTGCCGCCCGCGACAATAATATGATCAGAATTTATATAGGGGTGTATTTTACTATTTTTAGAAGCACAACCAGTTTGTACTTGCCAAAGAACGTTTGTCTTTATACTGGGTGATATTGCTTTAAGTGGTTTGAGTGGAACGATTTTTTCACTCTGAGAAAAAAGTTGGCTACCAGGTATAAGGCTTTGCCCGCTGCATCCGTGCAGACCTGTTAATGCGATAGATGCCCATACAATCGGTAGCAATTTTTTCACTTTGATTATGCTCCTTCACCAAGGTTATTGCGTTTCATTTTTAAGTACTCGATAGGGTCTTGTCCAGCACTTAAAATAGCGCGATCATAAGCCTGACGAGCTTTATCGATTTCTTTTTTTGCTAGGTATAGGTCACCTTTAAGTTCTTCTTGTAATGAAGTATAAGCAGAAGGTAGAGCTTCTTCATTTAATAAAGTATTTGCTTCATCGAGTTGCCCATCTGCAATAAGTGAGCGAATAAGTCGAAGCTTTGCGATACGAGCAACATTGGTTTGCTTGCTGTTTGCCGCTATTCTTAATGCTTCAATACTGGACTTGGTATCCTTTTTACTTTCAGCCTCTTTTGCTTTGCTTAATGCTGCAAATGCTGCGTATGGTGTTGAGCTATAATCTTTGATAAGTGTTTCAATAGCGGCTGCTTTATTGGGGCTATCACTGTTTGCCTGTGCAAGAAGCCCAGAAGCAGTTTTTGCCTGATCTATTTGATAAGATTTCCACTGTTGCCAAGCAAAGGTAGCTGCAATGGCTAATGCAACACCTGCTAATACAGAGGTGCCATTATCCCGCCACCACTGTTTCAGCTCTTCTGCTTTTTCTTCATCTGTTTTTAAATCTGTCATGAGGTTCCCCTAATCTTTTAATCTTTTAATCTTTTAATCTTTCAGTATATTCTTTTTAATATAATCGTTTAATTGTTCTTGAGATATAGTTATTTGTTCTTTTTCACTTCGTAATGGTTTTATGGTGATGTTGTTTTCAGAAACTTCACTTTCCCCAAGAATAAATGCGTATTCAGCACCTGATTTATCGGCACGTTTTATTTGTGCTTTAAAGCTTCCAGCGGAAACATTGCTTTGCAGTTTTAGTGTGTCGTGATTGTCTCGTAAGCTTTCAGCCAATTTTATACCTGCTATTTGTGCAGTCTCTCCCGCCATTATCAGGTATATATGAGGTCGTTGAGAGGGGGTATGTATTGCTTGTGCTTCCATTAATAATATTAAACGTTCTAAGCCAATACCAAAACCACATGCGGGCGTATGTCTACCGCCAAGCTGTTTCACCAAGCCATCATAACGCCCGCCAGCACAGACCGTTCCTTGTGCGCCAAGTTCCTCTGTTACCCACTCAAAAACAGTGCGGTTATAGTAGTCGATACCACGTACTAAACGAGGATTAATATAATAGTCTATTTTTAGGCTATCTAAACGTACTTTTACGCCATCAAAATGTTCCTTAGATTCATTATCCAAGTAATCCATTAGGGTAGGGGCAGATTCAATAATTTCTTTTAAATCTGTATTTTTACTATCAAGAATGCGCAAAGGATTTTTATGTAGGCGACGCTTTGAATCATCATCTAATAAATCTTGATGAGCTGAGAAATAGTCGATCAAAACTTTACGATATGTTTGACGAGCTTTATCACTACCTAGCGTATTTAATTGTAATTGAATATTTTTAAGACCAAGCTGCTTCCATAGACGTGCACCAATAGCAATAACCTCAGCATCAATATCGGGTGTTGCAACACCGTAAGTTTCTAATCCTGCTTGATAGAACTGACGATAGCGACCTTTTTGAGGACGTTCATGGCGAAACATGGGACCAGTATACCAAATACGTTGTTGCTGATTGTGTAATAAACCGTGTTGGATACCTGCGCGAACACAGCTTGCGGTTCCTTCTGGACGCATCGACAGGCTATCACCATTACGATCAGAGAAGGTATACATTTCTTTTTCTACAATATCTGTTATTTCACCAATACCCCGAGAGAAAAGTTCAGTGGGTTCGATAATAGGCGTGCGCAGTTCATGATAACCATAACTATTAAAAAGCGACCGAATAGTCGCTTCTAGATATTGCCAAGTTGAAGATTGAGAAGGAAGAATGTCGTGCATTCCTCGCACTGATTGAATATTTTTTGCCATATTTAGCGTTTCTTTTCTCTACGGATATTATTGGGTGTTAGTATTAGTGCCCCAATAAGTTTGGTTGATGGAGTATTAGAGTTAGGCATCTATTCTATCTTGAAATTAGCAACACTTCCTTTAGTAAATCTTCTTATATCCAAAGGCTTTCCTTCAACAAAAATCTTAACACCTGAAGCATTGCCAATACGGAAAGTCATTGGTTTGTTTAATTTAATTTCCTTTTCTACCCCTGCTGGAGATAAAGACTCAAAAACTGTTTTATTATTTTTGTCTTTTATTCTCATCCATACTTCACTTTTGAAGACAAATTTAAGTCTTGTTTCACCCTCTGTTGTGATGGTTTTATTGTCTTCTTCTTTTTTAGTGTCATCTTTTGATTGATTAGTATTATTATCGTTAGTATCAGCTGTATCGTTTTTAGTGCTTTCCTTGTTATCTTCTTTATTATTTTCAGCAGTGGTTTGATCTTGATCGGTATTTGTTTTATCAGAGCTTGCGGGCTCGTTATTTGTTTCTGCTGAGGCTAACTCCTGCTCTATATCATCGGGTAAAGGTGCGGGTATTTCATACTTAACTGAGTCAGTATCACTTCCAATGTCGCTATAGCCCTTGTGTGCAGCAGTCTGTGCAGAAAACCCGCTCCATGTTTCACTTATCCAGCTACTAACTGCTGGAATCATGCTGAGTCCTGCTAAGGTTGTCAGTAATAGAGCCAGTAGCCCTAAGCGTATTACAGATGCCGAAACAGCAGGTTTGGATACTGAAGTGCTGCCATTGGGTTTAAAGTGATATTCTAAATCTTTAGGGTCAGCACCTCTTTGTTTTTCATAAAGCGCGATAACGTCTTTAGAGTCGACTTCTGCAAATTTGGCATAGCTTCGTAGATAACCACGCACATAAGGAGGCTCGGGAAGGGAGTCATAGTCCTCCTCTTCCAGTGCGACCACTATTTCTGGTGAGAGGCAGAGAGCTTCTGCAACTTCATAAATATTGTGACCACTTTGTTCTCTGTATTGCTTTAGAAGTAAGCCTAGTTTTCCTTGTATATCTTCGTTTGTGTGTTCTACTTGTGTATCTGACATTCGTCGTTAGCCTATTTATATACTGTAGGACATCGCTAAATTTAAGTATTAAGTAGAGATGTTCTATTATGATATTTACAAAATCTAGTTTAGAGAAATATTTATGAATTTCAAAGACAAGGTAATTTCCCAGCTATATTATTTCCATTCTTTATAGTACAAATTTTTCAGGAGTATTTTTATTACTTTTCATTTTAAAGGTATGAATTATTAAATTAACGAAATATATTCTGTTTTTTCAAGAGGTTTTTATATAAACCAAGTAGCTTCTCATAACTTGCAGGTAGCCTTATAAAACAATAGCTTATAGTGTTTTACAAAATCATAAATGATTATTTTTATAGCTAAATTTCATTTTTTCACTTTCTAAAAAGAAAAAATCAATGGTTTAGCTATGTTAAAAACCAAGGTGTCTATTTTTTATCCACTTCAAGTTATTGATTTTAAACGTGCTTGTGGATTATGAGAAGTTACTAAACCAAGGAGTAAAGTTAAAAAATTATGCAACTACTCAGCCTGAACTCTATTTTGCTCGATTTCTGCGTTAAAAGTACTCATTTATACTTAGTAAATTCTGCCTTTTTGCCTTGAATTCGAACAAAACAGAGTATAATCTGAACAGTTACTGATTATACCGATCTACCATCACCTTCCTTGATGATCACTACTTTGAAAGTAAACGCAACCTTTTCTCGCTACAAGCATTTGCTTTATCAATATCTCCTAAGCGTGTGTTAATGGCGCTACAGAGGGATAGAGTCTCTTCCGAGTCGGGGTTCTTCTCGTTGTAACGAAGTAAAAATGCCTGTGCTTTTGCAAAATTACCTTGATGATAGTTTAATTTTGCCATTTGGAATAGGGCAGAACCAAAATTAGTGTTCTTCTCAAGGGCTTTACGAAAATAAGATTCAGCTTGTACGCTGTCATTATTTTTCAGTAAACAAATTCCTGCATTTGTATAGGCAAATTCGGGGGTTTGATAATAGGGACTTTTTACTGCTAAATTAAATTGCTCTACTGCTTTATCGTACTTTCCAAGTTGGCACAAAAAAGTACCGTAGTTATTGAGAAGTCTAGGATTGTCATGATCGATACTGATGGCTTTCTTAAAATATTTAGTGGCTGCTTTATTGTCGCCAATGCGTTGTTGTAAAATGGCAAAATAATGATTTGCTTCACTAGAGTTAGGGTTTTGTTCTAAAGCCTTGCTTAGTTTCTCGTTGGCTAATTTTAATCGACCCGCTTGCAAATACCGAGCCCCTAGCTGAGCATTAAATTCTGCTGCATTTTTAATATTTGCTTGTTTTACCTGTGAGCTACAAGCACTTAGAAGGCTTATAGATAAGGTTAATATAAATATTTTAAGTATTAAATTATTGATTTTTTTTGTTATTATTTTTTGTGGCATTGTTTTTATGTCTCTTGTTCTATTCTAGCAAAATGTTGTTCCCTGCGACTACGATCATTTATCTTGCCTGCTAATTGTCCACAAGCGGCATCAATATCCTCTCCTCTTGTTTTTCGTGTCATAACGATTAAGCCTGCTGCGGTGAGAATATCTCTGAATTTATTGATGCGTTTTAACGGTGATCGTTTATAGCGTGTTTCAGGAAATGGGTTGAAGGGAATTAGATTTACTTTCGAGGGAATATCTCGCAGAGTAAATGCTAGCTCCCTTGCATGCTGATCAGAATCATTTATCCCGTCTAACATGACATATTCAATGGTAATACGTTCCCGTGATGCTTTACCTTCCATAAAGCGTTTACAAGCCGCTAATAGTACCTTAATTGGATATTTTTTATTGATTGGTACTAGCTGGTCTCGTAAAGGATCGTTGCTTGCATGCAATGATAAAGCAAGTGATACATCTATTTCATTACGTAGTCGATCAAGTGCAGGTACAACGCCTGAGGTACTAAGTGTAACACGGCGTTTGCTTAATCCATAGGCATTATCATCTAGCATTATTTTCATAGCATCGACGACATTATCGAAGTTTAATAATGGCTCTCCCATGCCCATCATGACCACATTGCTAATTACTCTGTCAGTATTAGCATCAGGTTGTAAACTACGTTTTGCTATCCATACTTGACCAATAATTTCCCCGACGGTGAGGTTGCGGCTAAACCCCTGGCGCGCAGTTGAGCAGAAGGTGCAATCAAGCGCACAGCCTACCTGAGACGATACGCATAATGTGCCACGACCCTTTTCGGGGATAAAAACAGTTTCGATACAATTACCGTCTTCAAGTTTTAATAGCCACTTATGTGTGCCATCAGCTGAGGCTTGGTCTAAAATAACTTCAGGAGCACGAATTTCAGTTGTTTCTTGTAAGTTGCTACGTAATGCTTTGCTGACATTAGTCATTTTGTTGAAGTCATCGACACACGATTGGTGTATCCATTTGATGAGCTGGGTTGCTCTAAATGCTTTTTCTCCACGTTCAACAAGAAAATCTTTTAATTTTTCTGAGGTGAAATCGAGAAGGTTAATTTTTTTTGATGTATTAGCTGCATTGCTTGCTTTCTCTACCTTTACATCAATTTGTTGTATTTTTGCTGTTTTATCTTTATTGCTCATAAGAAAGCCTCTGCTAATCTGTTCGAATTTTAATAGTTAAGGGCTTAAAATTCGAAGCATGATGTGGATAAATTTCTACCTACACCAGAGGCTTCATTCTTAAACTAAATTTTGGCTCGTTGTACCCCCCCATCAAGCCAAGCTACTAGCGTGTACGTGGACAGATTTCATCTTCTGAGAAGAAAAAGTCTATCTCAATTTTTGCATTTTCAGTGCTGTCAGAACCATGTACTGCATTTTCATCAATACTTTGTGCAAAGTCTGCACGAATAGTACCAGCCTCAGCCTCAGCAGGATTAGTAGCCCCCATAAGTTCGCGGTTTTTAGCAACTGCATTTTCGCCCTCGAGCACCTGAATCATAACAGGACCAGAAGTCATAAACTCAACTAGTTCACCGAAGAAAGGACGCTCTTTGTGTACAGCGTAAAAGCCTTCTGCATCGGCTTTTGATAGGTGCTTCATTTTTGCCGCAATAATGGTTAGTCCTCCTTTTTCAAAGCGACTATAAATTTCTCCGATAACATTCTTAGCAATAGCATCAGGTTTGATAATCGAAATAGTACGTTCTATGGCCATGTTTTAGGCTCCGTATAAGTTTTAGAGTTAAAATTAATTGATTTATGATGGTGCAGGTATCAATACGCCCTGTTTGCGTAGCATATTTGATAGGCTTATTAAAGGTAGACCTATCAATGCAGTAGGATCATCACCTTGTAATCTTTCAAAAAGAGAGATACCAAGTCCTTCTGATTTAAAGCTCCCTGCACAAAAATAAGGTTCTTCTGCTCTTAGGTATGATTCAATTTCGCTATTTGTTAACTCTCTAAAATCAACATGAAAAGGAATCATGTCCAACTGGAATGTATTGCTTCTACTGTCTAGCAAGCATAAACCTGTTAAAAAGCTAACACGTTCTGCTGAGCTTTCTCGTAGTTGCTTAATGGCATTTTTGTGGTTTCCTGGTTTGCCACGTATTTGCCCTTTCAATACAGAACATTGGTCTGAACCAATAATTAAAGCATCAGGATGATTTTTAGCGACAGCTCGGGCTTTTTCTAAAGATAAACGCTTTACGTAGTCATTTGGTGACTCGTTTTCTAATGGTGTCTCATCTATGTTGGGTGTATCGCATATAAAAGGGATACACAGTCGCTCCAATAGTTCTTTACGAAAAGGAGAGGTAGAACCAAGAATAAGTTGCTGTCGCATGATATTTTAGTAAGGATATTAAAAAATAACAGTTTTCCTGAGATATCAAAAAATATTGTACTCAGGAAATCATTTAAGGGCGCGCATTATATCTGCAATATTCGCTTGATAGTAGTCATGAGTATGAATAAAAGGTGATTTTTTTGCAAAAAGCAAGAATAGAGCTTTACAGTAGTATGTGATAGTTTCTATAATCGCGCGCTTATGTCAAAAAGACTTCCCATTGATATTGATCCACTTCGCTTAGTAGAGCAGCGTATATTGCTATCGGGTGAACTATTAGTTAAGCAACTTCCTCGTTTACAGGAGCAGTTGTTCACTAATGTGGGGACAATTTCGGTAGGTTTAGCGTTTGATAGAACTGAGATCACACGTTTACCCAGAGTCACGGGAAGTGTGAAAGGGCTGTTAGATTTGACTTGCCAGCGTTGTTTGAAGTCAGTTTTACATAAAGTTGATAGCAAAATTGATCTTGTATTTGTTACTTCAGATGCAGAAGCAGAACGTTTGCAAAATGATCATGAGACTTGGTTGGTAGAAGATAATCGCATATTTTTACAAGATTTTATTGAAGACGAAATCTTGTTGGGTTTGCCTCACTCGGCTTTGCATGAGCAATGTGAGCCTTTTAGACCATTGATTGAAGCAGTACCAGAAGAAATTAAATCTCAGCAAGAGGATGTTGAAAATCCTTTTGCTATATTGAAGACATTACACAAATAGCTATTGCAGTATTTTTTACTGCAAATTTACAGACTAGATATTTATCGGAGTGAGCCAAAATGGCAGTACAAAAAAGTAAAGTGACACGTTCTAGGCGTGGTCAGCGTCGTTCACATGATGCATTGACTGGTCCTACATTATCAATTGATCCTGTATCTGGTGAGACTCATTTACGTCATCATATGACGCCAAATGGTTTTTACCGTGGTCGTCAAGTTATTCAGCCTAAAGATGTGTATATTGATGAAGATGAAGCTGCTGAAGAGTAGTCGTTACTGTAAGCTAGTAGAAAATACTGTTTAGGTAGTAATAAAAATCGCGGGCTTGTCCCGCGATTTTTGGTAGTGGATATCTTGTATTTCTTTTTTCGAACAGTTACTAAATAGCTATCATATTTCTCCCTATAAAGGTCTCATAGCCTTGAGTTTATGGTATTGTCTTCGTTTATAAAATTTACAGCTGAAAGCTTTAGTAGGAGCAAACATGAGTTCTGTTCATCGTATATCTTTAGATGCAATGGGCGGTGATAATGGCTATCCCGTTGTTGTTGAAGCAGCCATTAATGCATTGCAAACTCATCAAGATATATCACTTATTTTAGTGGGTGATACCGAAAAACTAACGGCAGAGCTAAAAAAACAAAACGCAGAAAATACCTCTCGCCTCAGTATTCATCATGCCTCTCAAACCGTCTCTATGGACGAAAAACCCGCACTCGCATTGCGTGGCAAAAAAGACTCCTCCATGCGAGTTGCTATCAACTTAGTTAAGAGTGGAGACGCTGATGCTGTGGTGAGCGCAGGCAATACAGGTGCTTTAATGGCAACGGCACGCTTTGTATTGAGAATGTTGCCAGGTATTGATCGTCCAGCTTTATGTACCGCTATCCCTAATTCAAAAACACATACCCATATGTTAGATTTAGGCGCAAATATCGACTCGAGTGGCGAACATTTGTATCAATTTGCGCTGATGGGATCAGAGTTGATTAAAGCGATTGATGGTATTGATGCCCCCCGTATTGGTTTGCTCAATGTTGGCGAAGAAGATATGAAAGGCAATGATCAAGTCCAAGAAGCAAACAACTTGATTAAACAAGGAAGCTTTAATTATCATGGCTTTGTCGAAGGAAATGATATATTCAATGGTAAAGTTGATTTAATTGTTTGTGATGGTTTTGTTGGTAATGTGGCACTCAAAACATCAGAAGGATTGGCAAAAATGCTTTCAACTGAGTTAAAAGCAGAGTACACACGTAATATCTTCCGCAAAATTTCTGCTCTGATCTCAATGCCTGTACTAAAAGCCTTTATGAAGCGATTTGATCCACGACGTTATAATGGCGCGAGTTTATTAGGGCTGCAAGGTATCGTTGTGAAAAGTCATGGAAATGTTGATGCGCTAGGCTATGCAATGGCGATAGGTATTGCACGTAAAGAAGTTAAGGCACAGTTGCACTTAAAAATTAAATCACGCTTAGAGGAAATAGCTAAGCAATAAAAAAATAGGATATTGAAGAATATGTTTTCACGTATTGCTGGTACAGGTAGCTATTTACCCGAAAAAATAGTGACCAATCATGATCTAGAAAAAATGGTTGATACAAGCCATGAGTGGATTATTGAGCGTACAGGCATTGAGAAACGTCATCTTGCCATTGAAGGAGAAACCACCTGTGATCTGGCTGAAAAATCATCACGCTTAGCCATGGAAATGGCAGGTAAAACGGCTGATGATATTGATTTAATTATTGTTGCAACCACAACGGCTGATCTTATTAATCCTAGTACCGCTTGTTTATTACAAAGTCGTTTAGGCATTACGAATGGTGCAGCAGCATTCGATGTGCAAGCTGTATGTACAGGTTTTGTCTATGCACTCGGTATTGCTGATAAATTTATTAAAAGTGGATCACATAAATGTGCCTTAATTGTAGGAGCGGAAACACTCTCGCGCATTGTTGATTGGACCGATCGCAACACCTGCGTTTTATTCGGTGATGGTTCAGGAGCCGTGGTAATAGAGGCTAGTGAAGAGGCAGGTATACTATCAACCCATCTACATGCAGATGGGGCGCATGTAGACTTACTAAAAGTAGACACTGGTGTCTCTCATAATCCAGAAGATTTAAGAGCCGGAAAAGCTTTTTTTGAAATGCGTGGTAATGAAGTCTTTCGTATAGCGGTTAAAACGCTAGGAAGAATTGTCGATGAAACTTTAGCGCATAATAACTTAAAAAAATCAGATGTTGATTGGTTAGTACCACATCAAGCGAATATTCGCATTATTAAAGCGACGGCTAAAAAATTAAAAATGTCGATGGATCATGTTGTTGTAACGGTTAATGAACACGGTAATACCTCCGCTGCATCTATTCCTTTAGCCTTAGATACCGCTGTGCGTGATGGTCGAATTAAGCGTGGTGAAACTATCTTGCTAGAAGGCTTTGGTGGTGGATTTACTTGGGGTTCGGCGTTAGTTAAATTTTAGCCTTTGTTGAAGCTTCAGACCTAATTTCAGGTAACTACTAAGCTAATCAGTAACTGCTTAGATTGCACTCTATTTTGTTCGAGTTCAAGGCGAAAGGGCGGAGTTTATCCGTATAAATGAGCACTTTCAACGCAGAAATCGGACAAAATAGAGTGCAAGTTGAGTAGTTACAATTTCAGAAAATAAAAAATGTCAGATACTCCTGAAGCATTCGATAGCAAGCAGTTTTTAACAACCGTCCCACACAAGCCTGGCGTATATCGTATGTTGGGTGTGGACGATAAAATTCTTTATGTAGGTAAAGCCAAAGATCTAAAAAATCGTGTTTCCAGTTATTTTCGTAGTAATCTTGTCAATTCCCGTATCTGGTCAATGGTCAAACAGATACAAGATATACGCATAACCATTACAGATACCGAAGCAGAAGCCTTATTATTAGAAAGCAACCTCATTAAAAAACATCGTCCGCGTTACAATATTTTATTACGAGATGATAAAAGCTATCCCTATATCTACGTTTCTCAACATAAGTACCCTAGAGTACAGTTTCATCGTGGTGGTAAGCAATCGAAAGGGCAATATTTTGGACCTTATCCTAGTGCTGGTGCGGTTAGGGAAACACTAAATCGTTTGCAAAAATTATTTCAGGTACGTCAATGCGAAGATAGCTATTTTGCTAATCGTTCGCGTCCTTGTTTGCAATATCAAATTAAGCGTTGTACCGCACCTTGTACCAATGAAATTAGTGAGTCGGATTATAAGATAGGTGTTGACCATACCATTAAATTTTTGCAAGGAAAAAGTCAGCAGGTTATTGATGACCTTGTGCAGCAGATGGATCAAGCAGCCCTTGAATTAGAATATGAAAAAGCGGCTGAATGCCGTGATCAGATAGAAAATCTACGCAAAATATCACAACAACAATATATTAATGGAGCAAAAGGTGATATAGATGTTATCGCACTACAATTAGCTTCAAATGTTGCCAGTATTCAAGTGCTTACTATTCGTGATGGCAATAATTTAGGGAATAAAAACTTCTTTCCAAAACTCCCCTCTGTTGAGGCAACAGAAGAAAAGATACTGAGCTCTTTTATTGCTCAATATTACCTCAACCGAAAAATTCCATCTCAGCTATTATTAAGCCATATGCCAGAAGATAAAGAAGCTTTATCTGAGATGCTATCGCTTAAAGCCGAGCGCAAGGTTACGCTTAGTCATAAGACAAGGGGTGAAAGAACCCGCTGGGTCGATATGGCATCACGTAATGCTTTGCATGCCTTGCAAACCAATTTAAGCTCCAAAGCAGGTATGCAAAAGCGATTGCAGACACTACGGGATGAATTACAGCTTGACTATATTCCAGCTCGTATGGAGTGTTTTGATATAAGCCATACGCAAGGAGAGGCAACTGTTGCATCGTGTGTTGTGTTTGGCTCAGAGGGCGCGATAAAATCAGACTATAGGCGTTATAATATCTCAGGTATAATTCCTGGCGATGACTATGCTGCAATGAAACAAGCCTTACAGCGACGCTTTAAAAAAGTACAAAAAGGTGAAGCTAAACTCCCTGATATTTTATTTATAGATGGTGGAAAAGGGCAGGTGAAACAAGCCCTAGATGTTATTAAAGAGTTACAGATAACAGGAGTCGATGTTATCGGTATAACCAAAGGTGAAGGACGAAAAGCTGATTTGGATACCTTAACCATTGGTAAAAGCCGAGTAGAACTAGCACCACACTCCAGTGCTTTGCACTTAGTACAACAAATACGTGACGAAGCTCACCGCTTTGCGATAGCAGGGCATCGCCAACGTAGAAAAAAAGCACGCACTAGCTCGCCACTAGAAGAAATAGCAGGGCTAGGACCAAAACGGAGACAAACTTTGTTAAAGCAATTTGGAGGAATGCGAGCAATTACCATTGCAAGTGTTGATGAACTAAGCAAAGTGTCAGGTATTAGTCGTCAGCTTGCAGAAAAAATTTATAATGTTTTCCATGGAAAATAAGCAATGATATTTAATTTACCTATCTTTCTTACACTTTTAAGAATACTTGCGATCCCTTTAGTCATTGCTTTTTTTTTCGTAGGTTATCCATTGGCGGCTTCAACCACCTTTGGTCTAGCTGGTGTAACGGATTGGGCTGATGGGTATTATGCTCGAAAACTCGGCTTAGAATCACGCTTTGGTGCGTTTCTTGATCCTGTTGCTGATAAACTAATCGTTACTGTGGCACTCTTGTTAATTGTGAGTAGAGAAGCAAATATGTGGATCACATTAGCGGCGTGCCTCATTATAGGACGTGAAATTATTATTTCAGCACTACGGGAGTGGATGGCAGAAGTGGGGCAACGCAGTAAAGTAGCTGTTGCAAACCTAGGTAAAATTAAAACAGTTGCACAGATATTTGCATTGATTTTTCTACTCTACAACCAACCTTTATTTGGTTTTCCCATTCGAGAAGCAGGATTAATACTTCTTGCCATTGCTACCATATTAACTGTTTGGTCAATGATAGAGTATTTGCGTAGCGCATTTAAAAACTAAAGGTAGCAAAGAAATGAAAGTAGATGTTTTTGAAGCAAATCTTAGCAAGCAAGAACATGCAGAAGCACTTATATATCTTCTTAATCAATATGCTCAAGACCCAATGGGAGGTGCTGAAGAACTCTCAGAGTATACAAAAAAAAACTTAGCGGCAGAAATCCAAAAACGTGACGCAGTGCATGTCATCTTGGCCTTTGTAGATAATACTCCAGCAGGTTTAATCAATGTAATAGAAGGCTTTTCCACCTTTGCTTGTAAACCGCTGCTAAATATCCACGACGTAGTAGTCGATGAGCCATATAGAGGACAAGGTTTATCGCGTAAAATGTTTGAGAAAGTAGAGCAACTAGCGAATGACTTGGGGTGTTGTAAACTAACATTAGAAGTATTAGACAATAATATTGTTGCTAAAACCGCCTATAAAAATTTTGGTTTTGAAGGCTACCAGCTTGTACCAGAATGTGGGCAGGCTATTTTTATGGAAAAGAAGCTGTAACTACTCAGCATAACCGTTCAGATTGAGCTCTATTTTGCCCAATTTCGGTGTTAAAAGTGCTCAGCTTTTCCAGCGGTTACTTAATATTTTATCGATCGAGAAAGTACCAGGACCAAAGGTAAATAATACCGCTAGCATAGTTCCCCAAATTATATGATCTTTCATTCCTGCTGTACTGATATCTGGATACGAAATCGCGGCAACTAAATTAAGTATAAATAAGCCTAAAGCAGCAGGGCGGTTGAATAATCCTATCACTAAAGCGACAGGTAAAATAAGTTCTCCTGCGGTTGCCATGTAAGCGGCTATTTGTGGTGGTAAAACAGGGACATTGTATTCATATTCGAATAATGAAAGTGTCGATGACCATGTTTTTATTTTTGTAAGCCCCGACATAAAAAAGACTTGTGCGACATAAAGGCGAAAACCGAGTAATAGAAGAGGTTTAAGCACTAAATTCATTGGGGTGCAATCACCCATTAAAAACCCTGCGAGAAATTTTTTCATATTATTATACTCCTAGATGAAACGATCTTATCCAGCCATTTTTTAGTGATGTACTAAGTAACTCGGATAAATGCTCTGTAAATTGCTCTGCTAATGATGATAACGGTGTTTGTTCTTGTACTGCGGTTAGAAATTCAATTTGTAAAGTGCTTAATTCTTGCATGTGTATCGTGTAATCAATACGCCAGACTAATAGGTTTAGATGCCGAAATAGATCAATTTCAGTTAATTTTATATCACTCCCTTTTTGGTGTGCTTGCCAAAGTTGCTCTACTTGGTAGTCTGTTTGTAGCAATGAGGCTGTTTCTGGAAGTGCAAAGCGCATTCCCATTTGTTGTTGCTCTGTGTAGTTGCCTAAAGTGGTAAAATCGGAAGCTTCTTGATTTTTGCTATGCCACGCTTTATGACGTAGCCATTCTAATTGGGCAGTATCTGCTAGATATTCGACTGATTTAGCCGCTTCGAAATGACGTAAAAAGTCACTGAACTGTCCTCCAAAATCAGCAAAGAGAGCACTTGTAGGTGGATTTTGATTGATGTAGAGACTGCTTACATGATCAAAAAAACGATCACCGACTAATTCTTTGCAAACAGGGTATATATCTGAAAGTGCTTGGGTTAGCACGCCGTGAACACTGCCTTTATAAATACCAAAACGTTGTTTTGCTGTTAATTGGTCATCACTAACAATGTACTTATCTGCATCAATATCAGCACCAAAAAAGGCACCGACAAAATCATATTGTAACTCTTTTAATATCATAAATTTTGCTGTTGTATTTGTTTTGCAGTATCTGCTTCTTGTAGCAAACGTGAAAATTCAGGAATATCATTGTCCCATTCGATTAATACAGGTACATCGCCGACATGCTTAACAGCTTTTGCAAATAAGTCCCAAACTGGCTCTGTTACAGGGCGGCTATGGGTATCTAATAGATGCGTTTGTTTGTCCTCATAGCCTGCTAGGTGTATTTCTTTTATGCGGTTTGCAGGCAATGCAAGGAGATAATCTTCCGCTGAAAAATGATGGTTAATTGCACTGACATAAATATTATTAACATCTAATAATAAGTGACAGTCACTTTTTTCAACTACCTGATTGATAAATTCCCACTCTGTCATGTTGCTATCTTTAAATTGCATATAGCTGGATACATTTTCAATAACTAATCGCTCTCCTAAGGTATCTTGTACCTGCAAAATACGCTCAACAATATGATTAACGACATCGGGAGTATAGGGAAGGGGAATAAGATCATGGGTATTGTAACCATGTGCGGAAGTCCAGCATAAGTGATCAGAAATCCATGCTGGTTCTAGTTCATTTTTAAGCTTTACTAAACGTTTTAGATAGTCTTTATTGAGTGGTTCCACCGAGCCGATTGATAAGCCTACGCCATGAAAAGTAATTGGGTAGTCTGGTCGAATTTGTTGGACAAATTCACGTTGCACTGTGCCTTCAATTAAATAATTATCACTAAGAATCTCAAACCAAGGAACATTAGGCTGGTGTTCAGCAATATAGGCAAAATGCTGGCTACGTAAGCCTATGCCACAGCCATGTATTGATGAGTGTAATATAGACATTTATGATGTTTTTTTAGGTTTAATTTTAGCCCCTGGAATTTTGTTACAAGTACCTTTGGGCAGATAAATCCATTCTTCTGCATCACCATCTACTTTAGACATTCCTGCACAAGCATGCTGACTAGTGCCACAATCATTTTGACCTGCTTTAGCAATACCCATGCATTTTTCCATACCTGCTTTGTCCGTTGTTGCGCTGGTATCCGTTGTTTGTGTGGCGGTTTTATCGCCTCCACAAGCGGTTAATAAAAGTGAAGTAATGGCAATAGCCCCAAAAGATGTACCTGCATTGTTTGTTTTATTCATTGTATTTTTTAATTACTCAGTATAATCAGTAACTGCTTAGATTGTGTTCTATTTTGTTTGAGTTCAAGGCAATAGAGCGGAGTTTATACGTATAAATGAGCACTTTTAACACCGAAAATGGGAAAAATAGAAGGCAAGTCGAGTAGCTACTATATTTTTATCAATTTGATGAATGTATTTATTTAAGTACCCGCATAAAATTGTTAGATTAATTTGCGCGGGTACTTACATTCAGGTTTACTTAGCTTTCTTTTTTTCAGGCTTAACGGTTCCTCCCACAATTTTGTTACAAGTCCCTTTTGGAACATATAGCCATTCTTCTGCATCACCATCTACTTTAGACATTCCTGCACAAGCATGTTTGCTTGTTCCACAGTCATTCTGTCCAGCTTTAGCAATACCCATACATTTTTCCATTCCGGGCTTTCCAGCAATAGCCGAAGAACTTGCTGCAACCATACCTAGAGCAACGATTCCTGTGATTGCTGCACTAGTAATAAGATTGTTTTTACTCATTTTTTTAACTCCTAATATTTATGCGTTAATTATTTCCAAGCATTTTACATGCGAGGGTTTTGATAGTTACATAACGTGGTTGATGTACTAGCACGGTTAACTACGATTATATTTTTATTTTGGATGTGTATTTATTGCATTAAACGGCAAGCAAGCTCATTTATTACTTCTTTCACTTTTTATTATTTTATTATCGGTCTGATTTGTGTTTGCAGTTGCTTATATTATTTGGAATAAATCTTAAGAATTAGCTCTTAATTCATATTTAAATACGGCATAATCGCCCTTTTTTATAAGTCTATGTAAATATTGTCCATGTTTAAGATTATCACCGAAAATTCAACGGCTAACATTAAAAATGATGTACTTTCAGGTCTAACCGTTGCTTTAGCATTAGTCCCAGAAGCTGTTGCTTTCGCCATATTGGCACATTTACCTGCTATTGTTGGGTTATATGCCGCTTTCACGGTTGGTCTTATTGCCGCTATGATTGGCGGTCGACCTGGTATGATCTCAGGTGCAACGGGGGCTATTGCTGTTGTTGTTGGTTCATTAGTTTTACAACATGGGGCTGAATATCTTTTTGCTGCCGTTGTGGTCATGGGGGCAATACAGATACTTTTTGGTATATTAAAACTCGGGAAGTTTATTCGTCTTGTTCCTCATCCTGTATTTTTAGGGTTTGTTAATGGTCTGGCGATGGTTATCTTTCTTGCTCAGTTAGAGCACTTTAAAGTAGAGTTGCCTGATGGAACAAAAGAGTGGGTTACAGGCTCCACGCTATACATTATGCTGGCTTTAATTGCGCTTACGATGGCTATCATCAAATTTTTACCTCGCCTTACTACCTTTATTCCGTCAACACTTGCGGCAATTATCATTGGTACATTGATAACGCTTGGATTATCACATTATCTAAATATTGATACACGTTCAGTGGGTGATATTGAATCTATTAAAGGTACATTCCCTCCTTTTCATCTGCCTGATGTGCCATTTAATTGGGAAACACTGAAGATTGTATTCCCTTATGCGGTTGTTATGGCGTTGGTTGGGTTGATCGAAAGTCTACTTACCTTGAACTTAATTGATGAATTAACCGAATCTCGAGGTCAACCAAATCGTGAATGTATTGGTCAAGGTGTTGCTAATAGTGTTACAGGTGTATTTGGTGGTATGGGGGGGTGTGCAATGGTAGGGCAGAGTATTATTAATATACGCTCTGGTGGACGTGGACGCTTATCAGGCATTACTGCCGCACTGTTTTTACTTCTCTTTATTATGCAGGCTTCTGAGCTAATCGAACAGATACCTATTGCTGTATTAGTTGGTGTGATGTTTATGGTGGTTATTGGTACATTTGAATGGGGAAGCCTTAGACTATTTGGTAAGGTACCTCTGGCTGATATTTTTATTGGTATTTCTGTGGCATTAATTACAGTGATATCTGATAACTTGGCTTTAGCCGTTATAGTCGGTGTTATCCTCTCTGCGTTAGTCTTTGCTTGGAATCATGCCAAAGAAATTAATGTCACTACACGCATTAATAGAATGGGTGATAAAGTATACGAGCTACATGGTCCGCTATTCTTTGCCTCGGTACATAATTTTCAGGAATTATTCACCCCAAGAGATGATACGGACGATGTGACAGTAGACTTTAAAGACTCTCGTGTTGCCGATCACTCTGCTATTGAGGCTATTGATAAATTAGCCGAACGTTATGAACGTGCCAATAAACGCTTACACCTCATTCATCTATCACCTGAATGCACTAGCTTACTTAAAAAAGCAGGTGATTTAGTTGAGGTGAATATGGTCGAAGATCCAAAGTATCACGTTGCAGATGATAAGTTAGGCTGACCAAAGTTAATGTGCTAAATTTTTAAGGGGGAGAGAATCAGTTTTTTGGGGAGCTGTTATATAATACCCAAGTGCTAATAATAAAAATATCAAACTAATAACCCCCCAGTTTCCCCATATCATAAAGGGAGTTTTCCCTGTAAAAGCTTGTATTTTATGGCTAATAACAGTGGTAGTATAAGGTGGTGCTGTTGCGACTAACTCGCCTTTTGTGTTCACAACGCCTGAAACGCCTATATTGGTTGAACGTAGTAAATAACGACCTGTCTCTATCGCTCGCATTCTGGCGATTTCCATGTGCTGATGAGGCTCTATTGAGCCTGTAAACCAACCATCGTTACTGACATTGATTAGCATACTAGCGAGAGGTAAACCTTGTAGATTTTCGCTTGCAAAAGCATCTTCATAACAGATAGATAATTGAGCAATATGATTTGATAAATTTAAGGTAGTAGGGCCTGTGCCAGCAGTTAAATTATCTGAGGGCATTTGTACCCATTCATTTAACCAACGCAGATAGCCTAGTAAAGGAATATATTCACTAAAAGGAACAAGATGGCGTTTAGAATATATGTCACGCCCATTTTGAGTCAAAGCTAGAACACTATTCTCTATTTTGCCTTGTTCATTTTGATAAAAAGCACCTAATAATAAGTCAGTATGAGTGGCTTTCGCTTCTTCTTGTAGAGGGATAATAAAATCCCTCATATTATTTGCAAAAAGATCGGGAATTGCCGTTTCTGGCCAGATAATTAAGTCACTATCCCAATTTTCTTGGGTAAGTTTTTTATATAAATCTAATGTGGGTTTCTTGTTTTCGGGTAGCCATTTTTTTTCTTGTGGAATATTGCCTTGAATTAAGCTGACTTTAATAGCTTCGCCTTGTGGCTGTGTCCAGTCTATTGTTTTGCTATACCATGCTCCTAAGACAATGGATACGATGATAACGAGAGATAAAAATTGAGGGATATATCTAAACTTTTGCTTTACTTTGAGATGATTAGCGTTTGGATTATTCGTCCAAACTATTTTATTTGCAGGTTTTAAACTTAATAAGTTTGCAATAGCTCCAGCGAGTAGGGCGCATAACAAGCTCACACCTAGTACGCCTGTTATTGGTGCGATATGGACTAATACGGAATCTAGTTGGCTATTGCCAAGGTAAAGCCAAGGGAATCCTGTTAAAAACCAGCCACGAAACCACTCAATAATGACCCAAGCTAAGGGGTAGAAAAATAATAAACGTAACGATTTATTATGACGTCTAAAGAGGTAGGCGAGTAGTCCAAATAAACCGATAGTTAACGCGATGATAACGACAAATAATGTGGTAAATGTGCCTGCAACAGGAATGCTAGCACGGGAATAGAAGTGCATGGCATAAAATACCCACGATGTACCCGTGCCAAACATGCCGATACCATAGAGCCATGTGATGTAAAAATGTTCTTTTTTACTGCTAGCATGACTTAAAGCATAAAATAAAATAGCAGGAGATAACCACGCTATGGGATATAAGCCAATAGGCGCAAAGGCTAGTACCAGACTTGCTCCTGCTAAAAAGCTTAATAAATAGAACCAGCGATTGAAATAATTATTCATATTATTTAATTTGAGCCTTTTCACTGTTACAAGACTGGTGGATTGAAATGGAGCAAAATTTTGTAACTTCTCATAATCCACAGGCACGTTTAAAATCAATAACTTGCAGTGGATAAAAAATAGACACCTTGGTTTTTAGCATAGCTAAACCATTGATTTTTTCTTTTTAGAAAGTGAAAAAATAAAATTTAGCTATAAAAATAATCATTTCTGATTTTGTAAAACACTATAAACTATTGTTTTATAAGGCTACCTGCAAGTTATGAGAAGCTAGCAAAATTTTATCTCATCTTTTTATCAGG
>JALVDG010000416.1 GCA_027009095.1 Thiotrichaceae bacterium | reverse complement strand
TCAGCACTTATTGTTGCTGCTGATGTTGTAATTTTTTGCTGATTGATAAAAAGATCTAAAGCACCTATTGTACCGCTCAGTGTACCCATTAAGCTTTTCTTATCCATTGTGCCAGCAAGATGAATACCATCTTTTAATTTAACGCTGTTTCCATCCTCTTCTATATCAATCTCAGGAATAGTGACGCTATAGTTAGCGGTTTGGCTAAGACCAAATGTAATGGTTGATGTGAGAGGGTTCTTATCTGCAAATAGTTTATTTAAAAATATTTTTGCTTCGGGGGCGAGTGCATCCATATCCAATGTAGAGTGAATAAGTGCTGTACCAAAACTAGGTGTGCCACCTGACAATAAAACAGGGCCGTGACTAATGGTGTTATTAAATTGAATATCCTTGAATAGATTGTCCAGTACTAGGTCGCCAGTCTTTAAGCTAAAGGATGTCTTGGCGGTTGATTGTAAAAAAGACTTTTTATAATCCGTTACTTTAAATTGTGCATCCATACCCATGTCAGCATAGGTTTTTTGACTTTGTTTGACGTACTCATTGAGTAGCTCTTCGGTTTTATTGCCAATAAACCATGTAGAACCAGCCCAGCCGAGAATAAGGATGACGATAAGAATAAGTATTTTTTTCATTAGGATATGTGTCTTTTTTATTTATAGATAATGACCTGAGTTATGCTAATTGATGTATTAGAACCATTATTTCAGTGAGAAAACCTATCATAAGGGGGGAGTTAAATACACTATAATTTTGTAACTACTCAGCTTGTACTCTATATAGAGCGCAATCTAAGCAGCTACTGATTTTGCTGAGTATATCAGATATACTCCTGCAAAAATTTATATCTAAATTCGAGGAAATATATGAGCCTGTCTACCATTATCTATACCCAAACGGATGAAGCCCCAGCACTAGCAACGTACTCTTTTTTACCTATTGTAAAAACGTTTACTAAAGCCGCTGATATAGAGATTGAGGTTAAAGATATTTCATTGGCAGGACGAATTATTGCCAACTTTCCTGATAAATTAAGTGGTGATCAAAAAATAGCCGATGCTTTATCTGAGCTAGGCGATTTGGTTAAAACACCAGACGCTAATATCATTAAGCTTCCTAATATTAGTGCCTCCATTCCTCAATTACACGCAGCAATTAAAGAGTTACAAGCGCATGGTTACGATGTGCCAGATTATCCAGAAATAGCTGAAACAGCAGAGCAGGAGGCGATTAAAGCGCGCTATGCCAAGGTTTTAGGTAGTGCAGTTAACCCCGTATTGCGTGAAGGCAACTCCGATCGTCGTGTTGCTGCCCCTGTTAAAGCGCATGCTCAAGCAAATCCTCATCGCATGGGCGAGTGGAGTAGTGATTCAAAAACACGTGTTGCGAGTATGAGTGAAGGTGATTTTTACGCTAGCGAACAGTCGGTCATGGTTGAAAAAGCGGATGATGTAAAAATCCAATTTACTGATACGGATGGCAATATCACCGTACTAAAAGAATCCACTCCTCTTCTTGCTGGTGAGGTGATTGATGCTTCTTGTTTGAGCGTAAATGCTTTGCGTGCTTATTGTGAGTCAGCAATAAGTGAAGCGAAAGAAAACGATGTTTTATTATCGCTACACTTAAAAGCAACCATGATGAAAGTGTCTGACCCGATTATGTTTGGTCATGTTGTGAGTGTGTACTTCAAAGATGTTTTCGATAAGCATCAGCTTGTTTTTACCGAATTGGGAGTTGATCCTAATCTTGGCATGGGTGATTTACATAAAAAAATTGCAAGCCTAGAGGCAGATAAACAAGCAGAAATTGAAGCAGATATTCAGGCGGTATATGCTGCTAATCCTGATCTGGCAATGGTCGATTCAGACAAGGGAATCACTAATCTTCATGTGTCTAGCGATGTAATTATCGATGCTTCCATGCCCGCCGCGATACGCTCCTCGGGTAAAATGTGGGGGCCAGATGGCAAATTAAAAGATACCTTAGCGATGATACCTGATCGTAATTACTCAGGAGTTTATCAAGCGGCGATTGAGTTTTGCCAAAAACACGGGGCATTCGATGTTAGTACGATGGGAAATGTTGCCAACGTTGGTTTAATGGCGCAAAAAGCAGAAGAATATGGCTCGCACGATAAGACCTTCGAGATGACCGCTACAGGCAAAGTAGAAGTTATTAATGCATCAGGTGATGTACTGATGCAGCATCCTGTTGAAAAAGGTGATATTTGGCGTATGTGTCAAGCCAAGGATGCACCTATAAAGGACTGGGTAAAATTAGCCGTCAATCGCGCACGAGCGACAGGGAATCCTGCTATTTTCTGGTTAGACCCTAAGCGTGCGCACGACAGAGTGATTATGCAAAAAGTAGAAGCCTATCTAGCAGAGCATGATACGGAAGGTTTAGATATTCAAATCATGTCGCCAATAGAGGCAACACATTACTCAATGGAGAGAGTTAAAGCAGGAAAAGACACTATTTCGGTGACAGGTAATGTATTACGCGATTATCTTACTGATTTATTTCCTATTTTAGAGCTAGGTACATCTGCAAAAATGTTATCTATTGTGCCTTTACTGGCAGGTGGTGGATTGTTTGAAACGGGAGCAGGTGGTTCAGCGCCAAAGCATGTGCAGCAATTTATGGAGGAAAATCATCTACGCTGGGATTCTTTAGGAGAATATCTAGCACTAGGTGTTTCTTTAGAAGATGTTGCCACAAAGACAAAAAGTCAAAAAGCTCAAATTTTGGCAGATACATTGAATGAAGCAATCAGTCTATATCTTGAAAATAATAAATCACCTTCACGCAAAGTAAATGAATTGGATAACCGTGGTAGTAGCTTCTATCTAGCCCTTTACTGGGCGCAGGCGTTAGCAAATCAACAGCACGATACAGACTTGCAGCTTTATTTTTCACCTTTGGCAAAATCCTTAGCGGAAAATGAAGAAAAAATAGTGGCAGAACTAAACAATGCTCAAGGTCAGAAGATGGATATAGGCGGTTATTATCATCCTGATATTGCGCTTATTTCCGAAGCAATGCGCCCAAGTAAAACATTCAATAGCGCATTAGCATCAATTTGATCTCAAATGCTATTAGTAAAGCAGGTTTTGCCCTCTACCTTGCAAGCACTACTAGAAAAATTTCAGTTAGCGCTTGTTTTCTTAGAAGAGGGCAGTCAAATACCAGGCACATACTGGGGTGAGCCAGAAGCGGGACTGATTAAAAATAAAGTCTATGTCAGACCCGATACCCCTATTCAGTCGTTACTACACGAAACCTGCCATATTATCTGTGCTGATGAACAGCGTCGTAAAAACTTACATACCGATGCAGGTGGACGAGAAGCAGTAGAGGAAAATGCGGTTTGCTATCTACAAATATTACTTGCCGATGAAATTCCAGAAATGGGACGACAAAAAATGTTCGATAATATGGATGATTGGGGCTATAGTTTTCGATTAGGCTCTGCAAAAAAATGGTTTAAGGAAGATGCAGATGATGCAAAGCAATGGCTTATTCGCCATGGTTTAATTGATAATGATAATAATGTGAATTTTGTATTAAGAAACTGATGTTACGTAATATTAAGAAAAATATTACCTGCTTTTTCCCTCCGCCCGATGCATTAGATAAAAGGTATCAAAAAGGACTCCATGTATGAAAACATGTAAATGCTTCAGTTGCGGTGGAGAATATCCAGACATTATAGGATCAGTACACCCCTATATGAAGTCTTCGTCTGGCTGTTGGGCAGTGTATGGTGAGGTGCTTGCTCGTGAGTATAGTAGCCGAGCTTACTTTGAGGTACATCGACTAACTGTAGATGCTTATGCTGTCCAACATCCAGGTTCAACAGATCGTCAAAGCATACAATCGATTGGTATGCATCTGATTCGATTATGCCTATTCTTGGAACATGGATTAACAGCAGAGAATGCAAACGATGCAATGCTTGAAGCGGGGAAATACAAACATACGTTTAAATGGTTAGAACCACCGGAATTACTAGGAACTATTACCGCCGCCGATGTTTATCAGAGCCAAAATATTGAAGAACACAAATCCATAGTAAGGGCTTGGGCGCAAAGCTCATGGGATGCTTGGTCTAAACATCACGATACAATCCGAGCATGGTTGCCTCTTCAATAAGTTAATCCTGCCGACATTAAAAACAGCATGACTGATTTTTTCGTTAGTTTAATAAAGTCGCAAGTGCTAGGAAGCTATAATAAATTTCATGACGCTCTTAAGAAATTAATAGAATATAAGAAACTGATGAGCGAGATAGTAGCTCGATTATTTTGCTTAATGATGCAAACACGTCTACAGTAAATAGAATAGAAGAAGATGATCCTTATGCTGATTATCAAATACCAGATGATCTAATGTGGTAATAAAGTAGGGTGTATAGCTTAAGAAACGTTTAAACGAGAGCTTGCATAAAAACATATTTTCCCTTGCTTATTCTTCTATAAATTGTAATGAGACTGAATTATGGATGTTCGGTTTTTTGAGAGGGATCTTATGTTTAAAAAAATAAATTATAAGCTGCTATTAGGCGTTGCTTTATTTCTAAGTGTATTTTCTAAGGTATCAGCTATTCCTTCCTCTGACTATTTAATGCCCGATGCATTTAGTCGTAATTCCTCTTATTTTATTTCTCAAGATCCTGTTCCACGATTAAATTTTCGCTCTAAGAAAATACTTAGTAAAAAGCAAAGTAGCTTGTCTCAAGGCTCGTCTACTGAGCGTGAATTACTTGATTATTTTTCATCTATTGGAGGGCGCTTAGGAAAAAAAGCATGGCAAGGGGTAAAAGGAGTAAAGCGACAAAATAATGTTTCAGATATTACTAAAGAGCAACGTCAGGCTTTTTATTCTTTAAGACAAGCAACATCACAGGGTAATGTTGTTGCTGAGTTTGACAAAAGAAATGGTACAGTGACTTTTTTACAAGGAGAGTTCGATCAAGCGCTTCCTCTTAGAAAATCTCCCAAAATAGCCTTTGATGCTGAATATATTGCTAAGAATTTTTTAGCCGACAATAAATCATTGTTTAAACTGCAATCACCAGAGACAGAAATGGAGGTGTTAGAACAGCAAACGGATGATTTAGGTTATCAGCATATAAAATTTCAACAAATGTATCAGGGTATTCCTGTCTTTGCCAAGCAACTTTCGGTGCATGTGAATACATCGGGAGCTCCTTATTTAATGAGTGGTCGTTATATTCCCTCATTCAAATCAATAGACCCTATACCTTCAATATCACTAGAGCAAGCGAAGGAAAAACTTAGGGAATACTTTTCTCCTTCTCTTATTCGTCTTCTTTCCGATAAGTTGGTTATTTACACTAAGAACAATAAACCTCATCTTGCTTATCAAATAGAGGTACGTAAGAGCTTATTAGAATATTGGGATTATTTTGTCGATGCTCATACAGGGGAGATATTACATTATCTAAATAAAATACAGACAGCAGCGACAACTGCAACGGGAATTGATGAGCTAGGAGCTACTCAGTCCTTCTCTGTTTGGCAGGATAATAATGCTTATATGATGATAGATACTCTATCTATGGGGGATAAGAATCAGCCTTTTGATAATGAAGGTGGCATTATTCGTGGGAATATCTATGTATTTGATGCAAAAAATACAAAGGATAATCCAGAAACAGATAAAGTTAATGAAACAAGGTTTTATTATGTTTTAAACACCGTGCTAAATAATGGTTGGGATGCAGCGGCTGTCAGTGCTATTTCAAATAGCCAAGCTATTTTTAATTATTATAAAACACGTTTTAATCGTGATAGCGTAGATAATAAAAAATTTCCACTGGTATCTGTTATTCATGTAGGAAAGAACTTTGCTAATGCCTTCTGGAATGGATGGTCGATGAATTATGGCGATGGAGATAATCAATCATTTAGCTCATTGTCAAGATGTCTGGATGTCGCTGCACATGAAATGACACATGGTTTAACACAACATACCGCAGGACTTATTTATGAATATCAATCAGGAGCTTTAAATGAATCATTCTCCGATGTGTTTGCTGCCATGATTGATGATGATGATTGGTTAGTGGGAGAAGATTGTACCCTCGCAACACCAGGTTATTTAAGAGATTTAGAAACACCTGCTAATGGGCTTTCTTCTCAGCCTGCAAAAATGAGTGAATATAGGAATCTTGCGATTGATAATGACAATGGAGGGGTGCATGTTAATAGTGGTATTCCCAACCATGCGGCATACCTTACTGCTGGAGCGATTGGCAGAAAAAAGACGGAAGCTATTTACTATCGAGCATTAACGCTTTATTTAAATCGCTCATCTCAGTTTATAGATGCCCGTCGTAGTTTAATACGCTCAGCTGTTGATCTTTATGGTGAAACTTCATCTGAAGTTAGTGCTGTAAAAAATGCATGGGATAGTGTCGAGGTAGTCGAAGGCGGTAATACCGATACTAAGCCAGAGTCAACCGACCCTACTGATGGTAAAGATAAAATGTACTATTTGTATCAGGATGATAGGCAAGGAGGCGCTTATCTCTTGTTTGCTCAAAGCCTGGTAAAAAATAAAGCGTATGATGAAGCAAAAGATAAGCTATTATCTGCTCAGCCTGCTGCTAATGTAAGACCAGCACCGTATACAAATAAAGATGGAACAAGTGTATTCTTCGTCGATGCCAATCATTTTATACGCGCGGTAAGTCCTAGTGGAGAGCTTTCTAATCCTATCGGGGATGGTAAAACATCAACCATTAGCATCTCTCCTGATGGTCGTTATTTTGCTTTTACAACAATAGATATTAGCGATAACTATATACATGTACTTGATTTAGAAAATGATACTGCTAAAAGTTATCAAATAGAAATACCTAGTTATGAAAATAGTGAGCAAGTAGGCTCTGTTATGCCACGGTTTGCTGATTCTTTATCATTTGATTACGCGAGCAAAAAAATTATTTTCGATATGATGGTTTGTACCCCGAGTGTTGAAAGTAGTTGTAATATTAATGATATTAAATCAGGTATAAATTACTGGACCATAGGGTTGCTCGACCTATCATTCGATAAG
>JALVDG010000415.1 GCA_027009095.1 Thiotrichaceae bacterium | reverse complement strand
TAAGAAACCGTAGCCAATATCACTTGCCATTAAGTAATATTCATTTTCTTTTGCTGATAATACTGCGAGAAAGTTAGCTCCTGCGGGGCTGGAGAAACGCCCACTAAGAGGATCACCTTGTCCTCTGGCTGATGGTAAGGTATGCGCCAATAAAGAGTAGCACCGCCCGACGCTATCGAGTAATACAACTTGCTGATTAGAGCGACCTAACACAGCTGATTGAAATTGATCACCCTGCTTATAGCTCAATGATTTAGGATCAATCTCATGCCCTTTTGCAGCGCGTATCCAACCCATTTTAGAGAGAACAACGGTTACAGGCTCAGAAGGTACTAGCGCATTTTCATCTAATGCTTTTGCCGCTTCTCGACTTACTAATGGTGAGCGACGATCATCGCCATATTCTTCGGCATCTTCACGTAACTCGTCTTTCATTAATTCTGTCAGTAACGCTGGGGACTCTAGTAAACCAACTAAATAATCACGCTCTTCTTCTAGCTCCTCCTGCTCTGCTTTTAAGGTAAACTCCTCTAGTTTTGCCAAGTTTCTTAAACGAATATTTAAGATGGCTTCTGCTTGAGTGTCAGAGATATCAAAGCGTTCCATCATCACAGGTTTAGGTTCATCTTCTGTACGAATAATCTCAATTACTTCGTCAATATTAAGATAGGCGACTAATAAACCTTCTAAAATATGTAAACGGTCTTCGACTTTGTCTAAACGCCATTGAGTTCGTTTGATAATGGTGTTACGTCTAAATTCTAACCACTGAGTTAAAATAGTGTGAAGATTTTTAACCTGCGGGCGACCATCTACACCAATCATATTCATATTAACGCGGTAACTGCGCTCAAGATCAGTGCTAGCAAATAAATGCAACATGAGTTGATTAATATCGACACGATTCGAGCGTGGCGAGATAACCAAGCGGGTAGGAAATTCATGGTCTGATTCATCCCGTAAATCAGCAACCATTGGTAATTTTTTGGCACGCATTTGTGTGGCTATTTGCTCTAGCACTTTGGCACCAGAAGTATGATAGGGCAAAGCAGTAACGACAATATCTGCGCCCTCTTTTACCCATAAAGCACGCATTCGTATACTGCCTTTACCTTGCTCATACATCTGCTTTAGTTCTTTCGCAGAGCTTATAATTTCGGCATCAGTTGGATAGTCTGGTGCTAAAATATACTCATTAATATCATCTATGGTCGCGTCTTCATTATCCAATAAATACAAGCAGGCATTAACCACCTCGCGTAAATTATGAGGTGGTATATCGGTTGCCATACCAACTGCGATCCCCATACCTCCATTGAGTAAAACATTGGGTAAACGTGCAGGTAATAAAGCAGGTTCATGCAATGAACCATCAAAATTTGGCCTCCAATCAACCGTCCCTTCACCCAACTCTCTGAGTAAAATACTTGCGTATTTAGTCAGGCGTGATTCAGTGTAGCGCATTGCAGCAAAAGACTTAGGGTCATCAGGTGATCCCCAGTTACCTTGCCCATCAACTAATGGATAGCGATATGAAAAAGACTGTGCCATGAGCACCATCGCTTCATAACAAGCTGAATCACCATGCGGATGAAATTTACCAAGCACATCCCCCACCGTTCGTGCTGATTTTTTATGTTTAGAGACAGCTGACAAGCCCAACTCAGACATCGCATAAATAATACGTCTTTGCACAGGTTTTAAGCCATCT
>JALVDG010000414.1 GCA_027009095.1 Thiotrichaceae bacterium | reverse complement strand
TGGTTTATGGCAACCTGCGGTTAAACAGGGGCAAGTGGCAGGTATTAATATGTCGGCTAGCTCAGAGATTAAACAAGCACGCTACCAACCTGGTGTTTTATTAAATGCCACACGCGCTTGGGGAATTAATATTATTACCGCTGGCGAATCATTAAGCCAAGCCATCATATCAACAGAAAATAGTTTCGATGTCGATAGCGAATCTAGCCCTCTTAATAGCTTATCAACACAATTAAAATACAAACGTTTACGCATTATCGATGGAAAATTATCAGGCTTTTTACTGGCAGGAGATCGTCGTGAAGCTTATGCATTACACCGTTTAATTAATCTTAGAAACGCCCCCTTGCTCACTCGTGATATTGCCCAAAAACTTATTGATCCTAATTTTGATATTTTCTCATGGGTTGAAGCTCAACAACACTGGTCTGGCAATGAGCGTTGGAAACATACCGTTCCCGTAGTGCGTGGTCCTGTTTTATTTAACAACAAAGAAGCACCATTAAGCCAAAATGACTTCTCGGTTGATAAAAATACCTCACTTAGTTCCACCTTAGCCAATAGCCAATCACGTTTGGTTTTTGTTATTGATAACGAAGAAATTAGCTTTGATAAAGCCAATATTAAATTAGGTGGTGGAGAGCAAGCCGATATTCATTTAGCCCAATTTCCTGCTCATTTTGGTTATTGCCATATAAGCAAAGAAGGTCATGCTTGGTTTATTAGTAGTGATAATCATGCCTTGGGGTTAAAGTTAAATGGAACTCCCTTACATACGGCAAGTGTATTAAAAGACCTCGACTTATTACAGTTAGGTGATTGGAAAGCTTTATTACGCTTTCCTGATTCTGCATCAACGAATACACCAAAAAAAATCACAAGGCGAAATATTCAAGGCTTTTCTTTACTCGGAGTAAAAACCTGGAAGCGCTACGAGGCACAAACACTAATAGGTAGCTCCGATGACAATGATATACAGCTAACATCAAAAGGCATCGCGCTATTTCATGCACAAATAAATGTGCTACGCGGGGACTGCTATATCACTGATTCAGGTGGCGGTGTACTACTTAATGAGGAGAAAATATCCTTGCCACGTAAGCTATCGCAAGGCGATATTATCCAGCTAGGTACAGAGAAATTTAACTTTCAACTACTTGCAGAAACAGTACACAACAAAGAAAAGCAAACGACCTATTCAGAAGAAAAGGCTTATGTGATGGTGATGAAAGGTAAGCAACGTCACTCTGTCTTCCCTATTGCCTTACCTGCAATCATTGGTAGACATCAGGAAGCCGATTTAGTCCTTGATGATCTATTTTTATCTCGTCAACATATACGCATTGAAGATCATGGTCAGGATTGGTGGGTGTATGATTTAGGTAGTAGTAATGGCTCATGGGTAAATGACACGCGACTTTATCCGCATGAAAAATATCCACTCACCAAAAATGATACGCTACGGATTGGCTCTACGGTACTGAGTATCTCGGCAGATATTCCTTTAAATCGTCAACTCTCTGAGCCCAAAATAGCAAGAGAAAAGCCTAAAAAAGATACCGCTACACGTATATTTGATAACAACGAAATCTCATCAGATGCCTCAATAAAACTCATTCATACCGCCAGTTTAAAGCCAATCACCTCATTACTCGATATTGATTTAAGTGTATTAAGTTTTAAGGGGGATGGTAAATACATTATTGGACGCGAGC
>JALVDG010000413.1 GCA_027009095.1 Thiotrichaceae bacterium | reverse complement strand
ATGACTGCGATAGGTCAGACCATTGTTCTTTTGTTACAGGATAATAATCAAAATAAGGGCGTTGCTCAGCGTCGCTAAACTCATCTTTAAAACGGTGCTGAAAGTTATTAGGCAATACATGAAAAGGAACCGAGCGTGCTTTTGGTTCTGCTATTCTGTTGCTGGTCAATAAAGATTCAAATAAGTCGATCAGTGCGCTGCTATAAGCAAGTTCAGGATAAACCTCGGAAGGTATAATAAAGATATAACCTTGTTTTTCACTGTATAGATGTTTCCGTAAAATATGACGTAACTCTTTTAAACCAAATGCTTTTTCTATTTTTACAATGTCTTTAACAGAGAATTCTTCACCATAAAAATCGGGACGTAAATAATCACGTTGCTTCGATTGAACCCCATTGCTAAAACCGACTAAAAATATAATCACATCAACCATACCTCCCAATAAAAAAGGTGCATAATCGGCGCTACTAATCGCGGTTTCATCTTTTTCTAACAGAGTATTATTTTCTACTTTGCTATCCGCATAAACATAGGGTAAAAGTGCCTCACGGAGTAATGTTGGTATTGATAAAAATACTTGCATGGCACGCCCCATCACTTCTTTATCATTATGCGAGTCAAATAAGGTGATTTCATCCAGCACAGGAAGTTCTTTGAGGCTAGATAATAAGGCGTTTGTTGCTCGGCTGATTTTATTATCAGGGCATGAAATTACATACTGGCGAGCTTGCACCCAGAGTCTGCGGCGAGCTTTGCCTGTATGTTGTTGGAGATCAACCATTGCTTGATTAACAATACTACTTTGGCGATAGCGATTTATCCGCGAGATAACCTCATTCATACGCTGTTGCACTTGGTTAACGGTATTGTTTTCAGGGGAGTAGCTTTGCTTTATTGCCTTTAGTGTTGCTAAATCTTGCTCTATTTTTGATGATAATAAAGTAATATCCTCGCTCATTTGAGCAAATAAAGTCGCCTCTTCTTCTCGTAAATCACGACGCGGTCCTTTCCCAGCAGGGGAATCATCACCACAGGTCTTGCCATAATGACGTTCACGTTGTGCTGTCTTCTTAGAGTAAGTTGCTATATTTTTGGATGCATGCTGAATATCAATAAAGCTGTCACGGTAAATATTCGCTTTTAATAGGGCATTACTTAACTGTGCATCAAAATTAAGCTGAGCAAAATTATCTGCCTGCATTAATTTGTAATAAAAACTATAGGAGAAAAAGACACTCACCGACATGGCGATCATATAAAGAACCATCCACATCAACTTCCCACGCCAAGAAATACCACGGCTAAGATTATTTAAAGCAACGATAAGCAATAATTGAATTACAACGACAATAATTGCTAAAAAAGCCATTTCTCCACGAGATAAACCAGACTCTCCCGTTGAAACATAGTTTGAGAGACCATCATAACTGGTATAAAAGGATATAAGCGATAGCGCCACAATAATAAAAACATTAAGCCAGTGACGACGATCAAATAATGCAAAATGCTTAGTATTAAATAAGGTAGCCATAATAAAACCCTCAGTAAATGGAAGTAATATGGTCATCCTATACTGAACATTCATAGTGTACTGCTTCAGCAAGCTTGCCAATTAAAAAACTTAAACTTGACAGATTAATGCTAAAACATCATGCTAAAAACACTGCAATCAATTTTGCTTTACATAGAGTGTGTTTTTTAATCAGAATATTGC
>JALVDG010000412.1 GCA_027009095.1 Thiotrichaceae bacterium | reverse complement strand
GTTGCATTTCCACAAATGCCACCAAGCATCACTATTTGTTTTCTTTTTAAAACACACAATTTATACTTCCATACCGATCAGTATGGAAAACAATACATACATACCAATCGGTATGCAACTATAAATTTAGATTATTTTTTTATGTAGTCGTTAGTTATAGTTTCGGACTCTTTTGTATGTAGAATGCTTAATTTAGATGGGCAAAACTTACTCCAATCGTCAGACTACTATAGCCATACATGTAAAAATTGATAGAATTTTAGTACTCTAATAATAAAAACAAGGTAACTATGAACATAGGACTTATTATTTTTTCAGGTATTATTATCGCCCCTATTCTATGGGGAATAAATATTTATAATCATTTAGTTACATTAAGAAATAATACTAAAAAAGCATGGAGTAATATTGATATATTACTCAAGCAGCGTAATAGCGAATTACCCAAATTAATCCATACTTGTCAGCAACATATGACATACGAGAAGGAGACTTTGGAAAAAGTTATTAAAGCTCGAAATTTAGTCGAGTCGGCTCTAAAGACAAAAGACATCAGTAATATTAGTGCAGCAGAACAACAACTTGCTGTTGGTATTAATGGGCTATTTGCCGTTGCAGAAAATTATCCTGATCTAAAAGCAAGCGATGCTTTTTTGCGTTTACAGACACGCATAACAACATTAGAGGAAAGTATTTCTGATCGTAGAGAATTTTATAATGATACAGCCAATACCAATAATACACGCATAGAGCAATTTCCCGATATTGTTATCGCCAACCTATTTAATTTTGAATCTTTTCAGTTAATGGAATTTCGCCAAGAAGAAATGCAAGATATTGATATATCCGCCGAATTTAAAGCTTTATCTTAGTACTTCTCTATGTATGCACGAATTAAAGGTAACTTAATCCATTTTAGCAGCTCTATTATTTATCCCTTTGTTATTATTGGGGTTATATTTTTTATAAGCTCTCGCACTGATAAAATCCAATACCTTGCTGTGCTCTCTATTATTAGTCTGTTTTTATCTATTCTATTATTTCGTCGCTATCGTTTAATAGTAGACACCTCCCCTGCTCGATTAGATTCAGCAGCTCAAGGCTATGTTAAGTTAGAGGGGGAAACCAGTTTGTATGATAATGAAGTTGTAAGGGGAAATCTTGAGCTACCACCTAGCGTATGGTATCGCAATTTCTATCGTACTTCCTATGCAGGATTTTTATTACACGATGGCGAAGGTCGTTGCACCATTGATCCACATGATGCAGAAGTTGTAACACCACTTAAAAGTTATAATCAACACTATTATTGGGCAATATTTCCAGGTGAAACAGTTTATGTGCTAGGCAATCTAGAAACGCTAAAAAAAACTCGTACAGAGTATGAACGCCATAATTTAATTAGCCATAAACTTGCTGAGCTAAAAAGCAACCAAGCTCGATTTCTTGATTACTTTGATAAAAATAACAATGGTAAAATTGATCCTAGTGAGTGGGAAGCAGCAAAAAACAGTGCTGAACGTATGGTAGATGAAGAACTAGAACTTAGCTACCAAGATCCTCCTACTCATATCATCACTAAAGCTGATGATGGACGACCTTTTATCATCAGCAGTATTCATCCAGATAAACTTTTAAAACGCTATAAATTTGCCTATTTAGGGCATCTTATTGTGTGGATTTATCTTTCGATTATTGTATTTATTATGTGAGTTTATACTACCCAACTCTAATCCATTAACTTGATGAACGACGTGCTTTAGGTTTTGCTCCAAAACCTTTACGTCTTGGTTTACGATTATTAGTCTTTTTTGGCTGTTGCTTGTTTGATTTATTTTGTGCGTTAGCGTTATTGTTAGTTCCAGCCATCTTTATTTTTGGTTTTTTAGGCTTTTTGGGACGTTTAGGCATATTGCCATTAGGATTATGTTTTGTTAGTGGCACGCTATGGCTAGGTACAAAACCAACTTCTTGTTCACGCACTAATGTTTGCCCAATTAAGTTTTCAATGGTTTGTAGTAATTTAACTTCATCTGCACTTACTAAAGAAATTGCCTCCCCCGTCATACCTGCACGCCCTGTTCGACCAATGCGATGCACATAATCTTCTGGTACATTGGGTAATTCAAAGTTAACCACTAAGGGTAAATCAGAAATATCAATGCCACGCGCTGCAATATCGGTGGCGACCAATACGCGTACTTTTCCTGCCTTAAAGTCTGCCAAGGCGCGTGTTCTTGCCGCTTGAGTTTTATTACCATGAATAGCGGCTGCTTTAATACCATCTTTATCCAAGCGTTTTACTAAACGATTAGCTCCATGTTTCGTACGCATAAAAACTAATAACTGTTGCCAATCATTATGACGAATTAAATGGCTTAGTAATGCTGTTTTTTTGCTTTTATCAGCCTCAAAAACAGATTGTTTTACTGTTTTTGCTGCGGTATTACGAGGGCTAACATCAATTTTTACTGGTTTGTGTAAAAAGCCTTCTGCTAATGAGCGTATATCACCTGAAAATGTTGCAGAGAATAAAAGTGTTTGACGCTTTTTAGGCAAAAAAGCCATTATTTTACGAATATCATGGATAAAACCCATATCCAACATGCGATCAGCTTCATCGAGGATAAGTACTTCTAAATGATCAAATCTTATTGCTTTTTGATTGTAAAGATCAAGCAATCGCCCAGGTGTTGCTACCAGTATATCCGTACCTTTGCGTAAGCGCATCATCTGTGGATTGATTTTTACACCACCAAAAACAACGATTGATGTTAATGGTAAGTATTTACCATAAGCCTCTACACTTGCTGCTACCTGTGCCGCTAACTCGCGTGTAGGGGTTAGAACTAAAGCACGAGCTTGATTAGCACCTGCTTTTCGTCCCTTTTCTAAACGCTGTAGCAATGGCAAAGTAAAACTTGCGGTCTTTCCTGTACCTGTTTGTGCGGCAGCCATTACATCTTTACCTGCTAGTACCGCAGGAATCCCCTGTATTTGAATAGGTGAAGGTTTATCATAGCCCTGTTCTTTTACAGCGCGTAATAAAGGCTTGGAAAGACCAAGTGAAGAAAATGCCATAGGGGAAATACTCAAATAAAATAGATATTTATTATTTAGGAACATGCATGATGAAAGAGGCTAAATAATAAGAAACTGCTTATTATAACGGTTAAAAGCGCATAACTCATGGAATATAAATAGAATTAACTCCAACAAGTTTGGTTTGATGGAGTACTAGTAAAGGCAATTAGTAATTCCAGTGTTGTTGGCTAGGTATATAATAATGATCATATGTCTGGATATTATCAAAAGCACCTGATTTCTTTAGCACATAAAATCCACCAGCTGCTAATGAGAGTGCTAATACACTAGCAAATACGATTTTTACAATACTGTAGGGTCGTTCACCATGAACTTTTCCATTGCGCCCATTAACAACATAACGATAAGTTTTTCCTCGATATTTGAAAGCGGCTGACCATACGGGAAGCAATAGATGTTTAAACGTGGTGTTATAGTGCTGTGTATTTATGCTTGCGACACGTTGCTGATCTCCCCCTATATCTCGACGCACGGCACGATCAATTTGATAGTCCATAATGTTTTTAGCTTGCATAAAGCCTTGATCAACAGTGACTTGATATAGCTCGCTATGAAAACCACTAAGATATGATTCTGAATAAGGAACAAGATTATGTAAATCCCAAGGGGCTAGATGGTCAATAATACTACGTGGCAACGTTTTACTTGCGCCTATCAAAATATCATCAAAGTAGAGTGAGACATGCCCAGAGACAGGTTGCCAACGTATTCTAGGAATAGAACGAACTTGTCGTACTCTGCGCCCATCAATGACAGCATGAAATACTTGACGTTCGTAGTAAATTGTTCCTCGCTGTCCACGATAGCTATTTTCAGTTTGGCTATCATAAGTCCAGTATGGAAGGTAAACCCCTGTTAATTTATCTTCACGATTTGATATTTTCTTTAACTCAGAAGGTGCAAACCATAAACTTCCTATCCACTTATCAAATGCAGCTACCGCTTGTGTATTTGTAATACGAAAAGGTAATAAGGATTCAGGATGAATAAAACGAACATGATCGGTACTGGTAACAACAGGTGTGCCACAAAAAGGGCAGTCTGTCGAGAATTCATCTTCCAATGAAAATTGAGCGGCACAGGATGGGCACTTGATAACGCTTATATTACCCTGTTTATCACTGTGTTTTAGACGCTCTAGTTCATGTAATGCACTCTGGAAATCGTATTCTTTAATTTCTTGGTAGCTAACAGGAATTGTGTTTCTAAAACCGCAATACTCACAAACAAGCTCTTGCTCATCGGGTGAATAAATAAGGTCTGCACCGCACTGTTCACAAGGAAAATGTGTCTGCGACAAGGATGACTTTTCTCTATCTTGTGTTGAGTGATTATGATTTTTTATTATTGAACTCACAAATAAAACTCTTAAAATGAGGATAACTTTGAGTGCAACTACTCAATCTTGCATTATACTTTGCCCGATTCTTGCGTTAAAAATGCTCATTATATTTGTAAATTCCACTTTTTTACTTTGAATATAATAGACACAATCTGAGTAGTTACCTTTGAGTAAGTATATTTTACTGCTATTTACTGCGGTACAGGTGGAGGTTGTTTATTATTTCCTGCTTGTTTCAATAAAACTTTAAAGGTCGCATTTTCCGCAGCCTCTTGCCATTCAGGCATTCCAGCAAGCCATACTAATGTTTCTGCTGAAATAACCCCCTCACTAATCATTTTTTTAATCGTATTCATAGAGTGTGGACCTGTTGATTCACCATTTAAAACAACATGCCAACGATCACCAGGAACAGGAGGGGGGGCTGCATGCGCAATAGGACTAGTAGGTATATCTTGATTTTTTGACAGAGCATTACTCATCTGTTGCCCTATCGCTAAACCAATACCCATTTCCATAGCTCCACTTGTCGAATTATCTTCTTTAATGAGTGATTCAGCTGCATTAAATTTGAGGTATTTATCTAAATCCCCAATCATTCCCATGCTAGTACGCTTATCAAGTGCTTCTTCAACTACCGAGGGTAACGATATATTCTCAACTAATATCTTAATTAGTTCAATTCCATAGTCATTGAATTCTGGTGATATACGTTTAGTAATAAATTTACCCAATTGATCATAATTTCCTGCTAAATCTAATACAGGTATATTTGCTTTACCAAGAATACTGGAGTAACGAGAAACAATGATATCACGTAATTGATTACTGATTTCTGCAATAGTGAAGTGTCCATCTGTTCCCAAAATTTCTAGCATAAATTTTTCGGGGTCATTAATACGGATAGAATAACTACCAAATGTACGTAAGCGCACCATATTGAATTCTGGATCACGCAGCATAATAGGGTTTTTAGTCCCCCATTTTAAGTCGGTAAACTGACGCATATTAAAGAAATAGACTTCAGCCTTGAAGGGACTTTCAAAACCATGATCCCAATGTTGTAGCGTTGATAATATAGGGAGATTTTTAGTTTCTAGCTCATACAAACCTGGTGTAAGTACATCTGCTATTTGTCCCTCACTCACAAATACCGCTACCTGCGTTTCACGTACTGTTAATTTAGCACCATATTTTATTTCATTACCATATCGTTCAAAACGATAAACCATCGTATCAGGGTTATCTTCTGTCCATTCGATAATATCAATAAACTCACCGAAAACTTTATCCCAAAGACTCATCATGTGGTTTTCCTCTCTTTAATTTTCAGGTGATTATTTAACTAGGATTGATCAGTAAGTGCTTTTGGTGCTTTAATATTTTCCTTTTCAGCTTTAGCTTTCGCAGACATTAGTGCACTACGTAACTCGCTTTCTAATGTCTTAAGTTCTGAAGCCGCTTCTGCTCGCGCTGCTTTTCCTTCGTCTGCAATTTTCAAACTGTCATTTATTGTTGCTATTAGAGTGTCATTAGCTTTACGAACGGCATCTATATCAAAGATACCGCGTTCCATTTGTTTGCGCACTTCAATATTTGCTGAGCGCAAATTGTCTGCATTTGATTCTAATAGATCATTGGTTAAATCTGTGGCACTTTTAACGGTATCAGCCGCCTCACTCATACGGAAAATAGTAACAGCTTGTGCCAATTGATTTTTCCATAAAGGCACTGTATTAATTAGTGTAGAATTAATTTTATTAATCAGTGTTTTATCATTTTCTTGTACTAAGCGAATACTCGGTAGACTTTGCATAGCAACTTGACGTGTTAGACGTAAGTCATGTAAACGACGTTCTAAATCATCGCGTGCGCTACGTAAATCACGCAAAGCCTGTGCAGATAGTAGATTTTCAGTGTCCTCTTCAGCAGCTTTCAATAGTGCTGGAATTTCAATATTATCCAAGCGGGATAGTTTTTCATCACCTGCTGCAATATATAACTCTAATTTATGAAAATAGTCTAAATTGGCTTCATAAAGTTTATCGAGTGAAATAATATCAGTGAGTAACTGGGTTTTCTGTGCTTCCATCTTATCGGTAATACGATTTATTTGTTTACGTACATCTTCATATTCACTCAAAAAACGTACAACAGGCTTTGCCTTACCAAAGAGCCGTTCAAAGAAACCTAATTTTTTATTGGGATCAAGCTCATCTATATCAAAACCTTTTATAGCAACAATCATCTCATTCAAAGCACTGCTTGCACTACCAAGGTCTTTATTGCGAACCCCTTCCAACATACTTTCTGAGATGGTACTCATTTGTTCTTGAGCTTTACTACCAAAGAATAAAATACTGCCACGATCATTCATGTCAATTTCTTCAATAATTTTATCGATTTCTTGTTTTTCTGCTGTATCAGCCTCCTGATAAGCAATTATTTCTTGTGTTATTTCTTTCGTTGGAACAATTTCAGTCCCTGGAATAACGTCTGTCATCGTTTTTGTCGCTGTTTGAGTCTCAGTTGACATGTTGTAGCATCCTCATTTATGTGATTGGTGTTGTGTTAAAGAAGTACCCGCGCAAAATTAATTTAGGCATTTAGCCTCTGTTTGCTGATCTCATTTCGTTATTGCGTTATTCACATAACCTACTATGATCCCGTCGCAATG
>JALVDG010000411.1 GCA_027009095.1 Thiotrichaceae bacterium | reverse complement strand
GTAGGCTGATAATCAGCAAACCCAAGGCAACAGCAATACTTAAAGCACGCAGTAAGGCATCCGCAATACCTTGCTTGTTCCCTGCTCCATGCGCCTGAGCAACAAAGCCTGTTGTCCCCATGCGTAAAAAGCCAAATGCCCAAAATACACTGCTAAAAATAATCGCACCTACCGACACCGCAGCCATATAAATAGGGCTATCTAAGCGACCTAGAACAATCGTATCGACTAATCCAACCAAAGGGATAGATAAGGTTGAAAGAACAATAGGCCATGATAAATTTAATACACGCCAATGCCACTCGCTATTTGTTTTAGGAAAATCAGTCATATTGATTTAATCATTAAGCCTACAAAAATTTATATCACTATATTATTATTTAATAATATATTAAAATTCATCCTTTTTTATTTTCAAAGGGACTTTTCTATGCAAGAAATGGGCACTACATTATCGTCATTTATAATAGACGAGCAACGTAAATTGGGGAATAAAGCCAGTGGTGAGTTCACAGGGCTTTTAAACGACATCACTATCGCATGCAAAGGCATTGCAAACCTTGTTAATAAAGGTGATCTTGCAGGTGTGTTAGGTGTAACAGAATCTGAAAATTCAATGGGTGATGTGCAAAAGAAAATGGATTTAATCGCTAACGATTTATTCATCGATGCATTACAAAACAACGGTCATTGTGCAGGTATAGCATCGGAAGAGCTAGACGAAGTATTAAGCCTTCCAGAAGGAAAACCTCGCGGACATTATCTAGTAACCTTTGATCCTTTAGATGGCTCATCAAACATGGACATTAACATGGACGTAGGTGCTATCTTCTCTATCTTAAAAGCACCAGAGGACAAAGAAAATCCAACAGCAGAAGATTTTTCTCGTCCTGGTACTGAGCAAATAGCGGCAGGTTATTGTCTGTACGGTCCATCTAGCATGATGGTGCTCACCACAGGATCAGGCGTAAATGGCTTTACATTATGCACCTCTATTGGTGAGTTTATTTTAACGCACCCTAATATGAAAATTCCTGAAGAAACATCTGAATATGCAATAAACGCATCAAACCAACGTTTTTGGGAAGAACCAATCCGTCAATACGTAGCCGATTGTGTAGAAGGAGAAGAAGGTCCGCTAGGTAAGCGTTACAATATGCGTTGGGTTGCAGCAATGGTAGGAGAAATTCACCGCATACTTTGTCGCGGCGGCGTATTTCTTTACCCTATTGATGACCGTAACCGTGAAGCAGGTGGAAAACTACGTTTACTATACGAAGGAAACCCAATGGCAATGATCGTAGAACAAGCAGGTGGAGCAGCCTCTACAGGTTATGAGCGTATCCTTGAAGTAGCACCTAATGGCGATCCTCATCAACGTGTTCCTGTTATTATGGGATCAAAAAATGAAGTAGAGAAAATTGTTGCTTACCATAATAAATAAGTAATTATATTCACCTATCTCTTAAATAACTCATCTATAAGCTATTGATTTTTAGTTAAGATGAGTTATTTTCTCTTTATATTCTCCTAACTGATGTTACGCAATATTAAGAAATATATTCATATTTTCCCCTCCGCCCGATGCGTTAGCGAGGCGGAGCTAAAACTCCCATTCTAACCGCACCGAGCATTTGCCCGAGAGAATGGATCAGCAGTGAAAGTGTTTGAGCGGAGTTTACGGAGCGAGTTTTTTCACTGCCCATTCTCTCGGGCAAAGCGCAG
>JALVDG010000410.1 GCA_027009095.1 Thiotrichaceae bacterium | reverse complement strand
TGACGGCTCGTTCGGCAAAGTTGCTGAGTACGTCAATTTCTGAGATCGCTTGAGCGGTTTGGCGTAGGGGGAATATATGGGTAGCAATTTGTTGTAAGAGTTTCTCATAGAGTGCCTTTTCGCGTGAGAGTGAGCGTTCTCGGGCAGATAATACTTTGTCTTCAAACTCTTTTAATTCAGGCAGAATAAATCGTTCGGCTGCTTTTAAGGTTTGGCGACGCACATACTCGGCGGGAATGTTGTCTGAGTGGCTACGTGGAATTTCGATATAAAAGCCGTGTACACGGTTGTAGGCAACTTTTAGGCTTTGAATGCCTGTGCGTTCTTTTTCGCGTGTTTCTAAATCTAGCAGGTATTGATCTGAATTTTTGCTGAGGTTGCGTAACTCGTCTAAATCATCATCATAGCCTTCTGCGATAACACCACCATCACGAATAAGGGTGGGTGGGGTTTCTATAATGGCAGAGGTGAGTAAGGCGAATAATTCGGTGTGAGTATCAATTTGTTGGCGTAAATCGGCTAGGTGCGCTTGGGGAATTTGATCAAGTGTCTGATGAATCAATGGCACAATGCCAAGCGAGTCGCGTAGTGTTGATAAATCGCGGGGACGTGCCGAGCCAATAGCAACACGGGAGACGATGCGCTCAATGTCTCCGATATGGCGTAGCTGATCGTGAATATTGCTGTAGTGATAGCCTTGTATGAATCCATCAATCGCTTGGTGACGCTTGCTGAGTTGTTGTTGGTTTTTAAGCGGTTTGTTTAACCAACGGCGTAATAGACGGCTACCCATATTAGTAGCCGTTTTGTCTAGTACGGAAATAAGCGTATTTTTATGCTCTCCATGTAGGCTTTCTTCTAGCTCTAAATTGCGCCGACTGGCTGCATCTAAAATAATACCATCGTCACTTGATTCGACTTGCATGCTGGTAATATGGGGTAGAGCAGTGCGCTGGGTTTCGTTGATAAAGTCTAATAATGCGCCTGCTGCAATGATCGCCGTGGGCAAATCATCACAGCCAAAACCTGCAAGGTCGTGTGTGCCGAATTGTTTATTGAGTAGCTGTCTGGCAGTGTCTTCGTCAAAGTGCCAAGGTGGTCGCTGAGTTGTGGGTAAGTGGCTAGGTAGCGTTAAACCATGTTCTTCAGAGAGTAAAATTTCCGCAGGATGTAAGCGTTCAATTTCGTTTAATAAGGTTTGTTCATCAGCTACTTGCTGGACAATAAAATGCCCACGACTTAAATCAATATGTGCGATGCCGTAGTATTTATTTTGTTTGAAAACAGCGAGTAAAATATTATCGCGTTGATCATCGAGCAAATAGTCATCGGTTACTGTGCCTGGTGTGAGTATACGTGCGACTTTGCGTTCTACAGGGCCTTTTGAGGTCGCAGGGTCACCGACTTGCTCGCAAATAGCAACAGATACACCTTGTTTTAGTAAGCGTGATAGATATTGCTCGGCAGCATGATATGGTACGCCTGCCATGGGGATAGGCTCACCGCCTGACTTGCCTCGAGTAGTGAGCGTAATGCCCAGTAATGCGGCGGCCTTTTTTGCATCATCAAAAAATAATTCATAAAAATCACCCATGCGATAGAACATCAGTAAGTCAGGATGCTCAGCTTTTATACGCAGGTATTGCTGCATCATGGGGGTGTGTTTGTTGGTATTTTTCTTCGATGATTTTGTCATGTCTGGAATGTAGCAGAAAATTAATGAGGTGGTGGAATA
>JALVDG010000409.1 GCA_027009095.1 Thiotrichaceae bacterium | reverse complement strand
CAGGTAATTTATCGTTTCATAATTTAGGTCATGTCTGGGTAGGTGGCTCGATGTTGCCCATGACATCACCAAATGACCCTGTTTTCTTTTTTCATCATTGTATGGTGGATAAGCTATGGCATGAGTGGCAACAACGTTTTCCATCGCAGGGTTATCTTCCTGTTTCAGGCGGTCCATTTGGGCAAAATCTTAATGATATTATGGATAGCACACCCGTATCATCAATAGAACGCCGACCGATTGATGTTATTGATAGTGACGCTTTGGGTATCGTTTATGATGGTATTGCGCCTCCTATCGAGCCAAATGTGGTCGATTTAACCTTAAATGCCGCTGCCACTCCAAGCCTTATTGCAGTAGCAGGTGAGGTAGATAAATATCGCTTTGATGTGGCTAGCTTTGGAGAAGTGGTAATTGAAACTTCGGGTAATTCCGATACGTTTATGACCTTATATGGACCAAATAATCCGACAGATCAAATCGCGCAAAATGATGATGGTGGTAGTAATCTAAATGCTAAAATTACCATGAATCTTTCGGCGGGCACTTATTATGTTGATGTACGCCTATATAGTCCAACAGCGGTTGGTGATTATGCTATTCAGGTGACTTCATCAGCTAGTAATGGCTCTACTTTGCCTGAGTTGATTGTGGATGCAGCAGAAACTAATGCTGCAATCTCGGCAGCAAATGAGAGCGATGTCTATCGCTTTAGAGTGCCCAGCCGAGCTTCTTACACAATAGAAACGACAGGTTCTACTGATACTTTCTTGTCTTTATCTGGACCTAATGATGAGGCTTTATTGATAGCGCAAGATGATGATAGTGGGGCGCGTTTTAACTCGCGCATACGGCGTATTTTAAGTGCTGGCGAATACTATGTGAGAGTCAGGCATTACTCTCCTGATGGCACAGGGGCTTACGGTATTAGTGTTAAACAGCGTTGATATTGGGTGACAACTCTTTAAGCGACTGATATTAAGCCAAAAAGCGTGATAGAAAACTCTATCACGCTTTTTTGTTTACCAATAAAAAATATTAGCTTAATGTCTAATAATTTCTTTAGAATAGCCTTTAATTGTAATTTCAACACGACGATTTTGTGCGCGACCATACTCTGAACGATTATCAGCAATTGGCTGAGTTTCGCCCATGCCTTGAGTATGTATTAGTTGCCTATTGACTCCTCTAGAAGCTAGATAATTAGCAACGGAGTTAGCGCGTTTATAAGATAAGACTTGGTTAGATTGATGAGAGCCTACGTTGTCGGTATGTCCAATGACTTGAATAGAGCGAATCGACATTTTTTGATTGCGAAGGTCTTGCGCCAACCTATTGAGCGCATCTCTTCCATCAAAGGTTAATTGAGCGCTACCTGATGCAAAATGAGAGCCTCCAGAGAGTGTTTTGTGCACCACTCTATATTGTGGTTTAGGTGCTGGTTTATACACTGGTTTTGGCGCAGGTTTTGCAGGTTGTGGTATATAAACGGGGACTATTTTTGTTTTGGGGATATACACAGGCACTTTTTTTTCAACTTCGACTATTTTGGTGTTAACAATAGGTGGAGCCTGTCGAAGAAAAGAATGATTACGATAGCGAGGACTCCAATTGACACCAACATTTAGTTGATTGATATCTTTGTCATAATACTCGTATTCAGCACGTAAATTTAGATTTTGCGATAGTTCATATTCGGCACCTAGCCCACCAAAGATGGTTAGCATATTGTTTTGTTTGCTCGTCACATCTCCTTTGTCTTTATTATTAAATTTAGCGACACCGAGCTTAGCAAGAGGGCGCAAACCTGATATTTTATAAGGAGAGTTATAGACAATATTTGCCCCTACCGCTTTGTAGTTTACTTTGCCTTTTTTATTGGTTTTACTGATGAGTTCAGCATCGCCAAAATCAGCCCAGAAGGCTTCTAAACCAAATTGTCTGGAGATGTCGGTACCAATATATACTTTTTTAGCAAGATCAGTATCTTCTGTTATGCGCCAAGTATCCCCTCCATCAGGATCCATATTACTTTGTCCAATACTGCCACCAACATACCAGTGATCAGCTAAGCTACCAAGGTTAGGAGCGGCAAAGACAGAAGGCTTAATGCTAGTAAAGGCAAGCAGACAGAGAATAATCGATTGTTTTTTTATATTTTTTGTTTTCATTTTATGCTTACTTTTTATTATTGTAATTATTAGTATAAATAGTAACTGCTCAGATTGCGCTCTATTTTGTTCGAGTTTAAGGCAAAAGAGCGGAGTTTATCCGTATAAATGAGCACTTTTAACGCAGAAATCGGGCAAAATAGAGTGCTAGCTAAGTAGTTACTTATTTTTTGCGATAGGTTTTGAATAGAAAGCCTAAACCTAAAAATAATAATATGGGTAAGGAAGAGCTTCCTCCTCCTCCGCTGAGGATGGTATTTACTTTTTCAGACGAATTTTCAATATCAAGTGTGAGTATTGTAATTTTTTGTTCATCTGCTTTGTTTCCAGATATAACGGTAAAGTGCTTTGTTGATCCATCCCGTAAATTATCTATTCGACAACTCCATTCTCCCTTTGCATTAGAAATTGTTTTACACGTTTCTCCGTCAGGTCCTAAGACGAGAATCTCGGTATTAGGATCAGTGGTACCAGTAATGTTTATGCTAGAGCCTATAAAAACTTTCTCATCAGAAGGGCTAGTAATAATTAATGGAATTTTAGGGATGCGAATATTTTCTGTGATCGTAGTGGTATTACCCTTGTCATCTTCTGCTTTAATAATAACGCTGTGAGTTTCACCCACAGGTAGTTCAGGAAGTTCGCAAGCCCAATTTCCAGATGCATCAGCAATTGTTTCACATTTTACGCCTGTTGAAGCGGTTATGGTAATTTGGGTATAAGGAGCGCTTGTTCCAATAAAGTTAGGTGTAGAATCTCCTGCTGTTCCTTTATCTGCAGGGCTAATAATAGAAAGTGGCAGTTTATCGGTAGAAACATTGATCGTTTTTATGGTTGTATTGCCAATATTATCTTTTGTTGTCACCGTGAAAATAAAGTCTTCACCCAAAGCAAGAGAGGGTAAATCACAACGCCAATGATTTTTTTCGTTAGTTTCCGAGATGCATTTTACTCCTGTTGATGTACTTACTGTTACTATTGTTCCAGGTGTGCTTGTACCCGATACCGTAGGTGTGGCTTCTGTAATGACGGCATTATCAGAAGGACTTTTAATCACTAAGGGGATATTAGGAATTGCTATATCTCTGGTGATAGATGAGGTATTTCCTATAGCGTCATTGCTAGTTATCGTCGCTTGATAAGGTCCGCCACTAGGCAATGTTGAGAATTTACATGTCCAATTTCCATTTTCGTCCGTAGTACTTGCACAGAGAATATTTTGTCCATTTGTTGTGGCAATAGCTATAGTAATATGGGTATCAGGCTTGCTAGTACCCGTAAAGGTTGGCGTTGTCGAGCTTGCGAAACCGTTACTGTCTGTTTCTAAATCAGTCACTTCAAGTGGTAGGGCAGGGGTGGTTATAGAGTGTGTCACAGTAGTGGTATTGTTAGCACTGTCTTTTGCTATCACTGTTAAGGTGAAGCTTTTATTTAAAGCTAAAGTGGGTAGTTTACAGCTCCAGTTATTATTAGCATCTGTTGTGGCAGTGCATTGTTGTCCATCTGATGTGCTTACCGTTATCGTTGTGTCTGGTGTGCTTGTGCCTGATACAATCGGTGTGGCTTCTGAGACAACGGCATTATCCAAGGGGGTGTTAATGACTAAGGGAAGCTTAGGGATAGTAATACTTATAGTGCTAGATGCAGTATTTCCTATAGCATCTGTCGTTGTAATTATGGCTTGATAAGGTCCGCCGCTAGGTAAAGCGACGAATGTGCATGACCAATTTCCATTTGCATCAATCGTTGTTGAGCAAGTTTTAGTGCTATTTTTATCAGTCGAAATTTCTATGGTAATCGTCGCATCTGGACTTCCTGTACCGCTAAAGGTTGGGCTGGTTGTTTTAGAAATGCCATTTGCATCTGTATCTAAATCATCAATGTTTAGTGGTAGTTTCGGTATAGATAGCTCTTTCGTAATGGTGGACACATTTCCTTGACTGTCTTCTGCTTTAATCGTTGCTATATAAGGTCCTCCACTTGGTAGAGTGGGGACTTTACAAGACCAGTTGCCATTTTTATCTGTTGAGCTTGTACAGCGAATGGTTTTACCGTTGTTGCTAGGGATTGTAATAGTAATATCAGTGTCAGGGCTACTAGTACCAGTAAAGGTTGGCGTTGTCGAACTTGCGAAACCATTGCTGTCTGTTTCTAAATCAGTGACTTCAAGTGGCAGAGCAGGTGTGCTAATAGTGTGTGTAACAACTGCTGTGTTACCTACCGCATCTTTTGCAGTAATTTCAATATCGCTAGTTGTCCCTAAGGGCAGTTTGGCAAGCGTAATACTCCAGTTTCCATCATTATCTGCTTGAATTGTATAGGTTTTTCCTGAAGCTAATAGCTTTAGTATAATGTTTGCTTTTGGATCTGTTTTTCCACTAAATGTAGGGCTAGGATCTGCAACTGTTTGTTGATCTTTAGGTGTTATATTATCTAAGGTGATCGTTGCATCTTTCTCAAATTCTTTGTTAAAAACTGATGTATTAGCATTTTCATCTGTTGAGGTAATCACGAGATGAATAGAGCCATCGACTAAGCTAGTTAAATCAGCAGGGTTTTCGGCTAGAGTCCAATCACCGTTATTATCAGTAATGATATTTTTAGTTATTTTTTTACCGTCTTTATCAGTAAAGACAATTTCAATAGAGCTGTTAGGTGCTGCTGTTCCTGTAAACACTATATGACTTACCTCTTCTCCATCGACAATATCATCCTTTGTAATCATGGAGGTGTTGATAGTGACAGGTACTGTGATTTCAATGATTGATATTGATGTATTGCTCGGTGTGAAATTATCATCAATAACTTGTACCGTTAGGTAGCGAGTTTCGGTGCTTGATTTAGTATTATTATTGTTAAAAGCAACTGTTTTAATTGCTGTTATATAGTCATTATTAGATGCTAATCCTGTTAAATGTATTTCTGTATCATTGCTATTTTCTGATGTATCTATGCTTATATTTTCTGGTAGCTCTCCTTGTATGGTTAGTTTATCCCCCGCTTTTGGGTTAGTTAGGCTAATGACTGCTTTTTCAAGGTTGGTAAAACTTTTGCCTGTAATTTCAATATCGGTATCTGATATTTTAGTTGCAGTAGTACCCAGCATATAAACTTGTGTGTACTGTGATCCTGATAGTCCCGAGCTGTTATCAGCGTCAATATCGATTTGAGGGGTAGGAATATCTGCTAGTAAATATCCTGCTCTAAATCTTACCGAATTATGTGGAGGGATTTCATCAAACTTATAAGCGATAGAGATAGATTCATCTGCTGTATGAGTACCGCTGTGTTTAAGAGTATCTGTACCTGTGTAAACATCTGCAGGGATACGATTACGCTCACCACCATAAGAGGCTCGAGAGTTTGTTCCATAGCCGCTAAGAGTGAGTAAAGACCTTGTGAAGATCCCATTCTTTCCATCTTGTGCTGCCGAAACAGTCGAGCCTCCTGTTTCTATTGAACCTTGAGATAAAATGGTATTAATGGTGGTGTATTTTAATGTGGGGTTGTCCCAGTTAATTTCGGAATCTTGTTCTGCATTATTATCAGGGTCTACCGTACGCATATAGTAAACATTATACAGACTTTCTGTTGTTGTATTTTTTAGAGTTACATCTACTATTATTCCTATGCCAGAGGTATAAATTCGAAATACTTGTGTTATCTCTAATCCATCGACGTTTCCTTTCCATGTTACATTTTGTCCTGTTGCAGAGGCTTTAAAGTTAGAAAGCTTCCCTCTTATTTGTGCTCCTTGTATATTGCGATTGTTATTGTAAGTTTTTCCATTAACTGTGATTCCCCAGCCTTCTTCAGGGTATCCTGGTAGAAAAAAATCACCATGATAACCATTTTTAAACATGGTTCCTGATGGGTCGGATATATAGCCTAAACGTTTTCCATATGACTTGCGCCCAATTTCTGGAGAAATAACATTAGATCCAAAAGCACCATCAGAGCCTATGCCAACTTCGATATTATCTCCGTATAAAAAAGCATTGCCTTGAAAAATATCTAAACTCGCTTGAAAGTGATTATTGCTACTATTTGCAATTAAAGAAGCGGTTTCAATTTTTCCTGTCGATTTCTCCAGTAGCCAGTTTTGGTTTTTAGAAGGGGAACCGCTGAGGTCGTTACTGGCTACTACGTCTGCCTTAGTAATAGCAGATAAAGCTTTGATAAAATCGCTGCCTTTTTGGCTTTTCGCTATATTGCAACCGTATAGAAGAATATCACCCTGTTGTTTAAGTGACTTCCCCCATTGATCAAGTCCTCGTGTTTTAATTGTAGATTGTTCCACAGACTCTTTTGCAAGTTTTATTCCGCCTGAAAAACCATGACTAAATAGATGAATAGCATCAAGATTATGATAGCGGCTAAGGGTATGGCTAATTTGTTGAAATTGGCTTGTTTTAGTGTCTAATTTAATAATAAGCGCATTGTTAGATATAGGGTTACTCTCTATATCTCTAATTAGATTTTGATAACCCTTAATACTGCTATCAATAAAGATAAGCTGCTTAGGTGATTGCTGGGCAATAGAGGCGGTATTGAGTGGTGTGGCAGTAGCTACAGAGTTGACTAAAAGTTGTAATGATATCCCTACAAACACTTCACAGCATGTGACTAATTTAGTATTCAATTTATTTTCCCCTAGTAGTGTTTGGAATTCTTCTTCTGATGTACTTTAGAGTGTTCTACACTTTGAGTTTTTAAAGGGGGCATAAGGACTATGCAAATTAAGCCCAGCATATTGATATTTTGGTTTACCAGAAAAGTATTTTGAAAAAATTAATATTATTGTATTTTTAGCCAAAGCCCCCTGTAAGTATCTTTTGTGAAAAGATATCAAATTGGCGTTTTTATGGGGAAATGATAGCACTAGAATGGGGCGTTAGCTAGATAAATTGATTAATTTTTAATCAATTTTGCGTGACTGCCTATAAATATATGATTTAATAAAACTAAGTAGGATTGAATATTTTTTAACGAGTTATTTAACTGATGTTACGCAACATTAAGAAAAATATTACCTATTTTTCCCTCCGCCCGATGCGTTAGCGAGGCGGAGCTA
>JALVDG010000408.1 GCA_027009095.1 Thiotrichaceae bacterium | reverse complement strand
TTAATATTTTCCGTATTAAGGAACATGCATGAAATAACTTCGACATCCTAACTTATTTAATTGTCTCAGCTTGAATGATCTAAAATCGTTGCGTAGAGTGACTATGCGCCTCTTTAGATCATCCAATCTGAAACAATTATTCTGCGTTATTTTTGTTGAACTTATTTCATGCATGTTCCTAAAGGATTTTCTGTCTCTGTCATTACCTACAAACAGGAGTCATCTACTATGCATTGTCCATTCTGCGGCGCTAATTCAACACGTGTTATAGATTCTAGACTCGCAGCAGAAGGTGATAAAGTTCGTAGACGACGTAATTGTAATACCTGTAATGAGCGTTTTACGACCTATGAGACGGCAGAGTTAAATATGCCTTTAGTACGAAAATCCAATAAAATAAGTGAGTCATTTAGTGATCATAAATTGCGTGGTGGTATGCTACGCGCTTTAGAAAAACGTCCTGTCAGTGATGAAAATATCGAGACCGCTATTATTGGTATCAAGAAAAAAATTCTAAGTAGTGGAAAAAAAGAAGTGCGTTCCGAGTGGATTGGTGAGCGAGTAATGGAAGCATTGCGCCAATTAGATGATGTTGCCTATATTCGTTTTGCATCGGTTTATCATAGTTTTAATGATATTGGTGAGTTTATTGATGCAATTAAAATAATGGAAAAGTCCTCTGCCAATAGCTGATTTTATTCGCTATAAACCCTTTGAATTTTTACCCCCCCCCATCTATGAATATATCCCCCCATCACTATGAGTTTATGGCGCGTGCTATCGAACTTGCTCGTAAAGGTATTTATACCACCCATCCTAATCCCCGCGTTGGCTGTGTCATTGTAAAAAATAAGCAGATTATAGGTGAAGGCTACCACCATCGCACGGGAGAGCCACACGCCGAAGTCTTGGCTTTACGCAATGCAGGTGATGATACACAAGGGGCAACGGCTTACGTTACGTTAGAGCCATGCTCCCATACGGGGAGAACTCCTCCATGTGCAGATAGTTTACTCACAGCAGGTATCAGCAAAGTAGTTGTAGCAATGCAAGATCCTAATCCGCTTGTCTCGGGCAATGGTATTAAGAAATTGCGTGATGCAGGTGTCGAGGTCTTACTTGGAGTGCAAGAGGATCAAGCTAAAGAGCTAAATAAAGGCTTTATCAAACGTATGCAACAGGGCATGCCTTGGGTACGAGTAAAAATGGCGATGAGCCTCGATGGACGCACCGCAATGGCATCAGGTGAAAGCCAGTGGATAACCTCCCCCGATGCACGCGCAGATGTGCAAAAATATCGTGCAAGTGCCGATGCTATCTTAACAGGACAAGGAACCTTACTTGCTGATGATCCTTCTCTTAATGTGCGTTTAAGTGCTGATGATTTGGGTATAGAAGGAGCGGTAAGACAGCCCGTTCGAGTTGTATTAGATGAAGACTTGAAAATATCGAGCAAGGCAAAAATGCTAAGCCTTAAAGGGGAGACATGGATATATACATTGTCTGATCATAAGGATAAAAAACAAGCATTAACTAGGGCAAATACAAGCATCATTAATAGCACCGCTAATAAAGATAATTATTTACAGCTTGAAGCGGTACTAAAAGATTTAGCTAAACGAGAAATTAATGAAATTCATGTTGAGGCAGGGCAGACCTTAACAGGGGCATTATTACAAGCAGGATTAGTGGATGAGTTAGTTATCTATATGGCACCCACATTAATGGGATCAGCGGCAAGAGGCTTGTTTCATTTGCCTGCAT
>JALVDG010000407.1 GCA_027009095.1 Thiotrichaceae bacterium | reverse complement strand
AGGGCCAATAACGCTTAATAAACCACGCAGATGATTTCTATGTGAAAACCATGATAATAAGGCTGACACTAAAGCGATGCTTGCAAAGATGGGTAATAAGGTTGAAATAAACAAACCTTCATATTGAGCAAGAAATCCTAAACCTATTGTTGCACCAAAGGATGCTAGCAATGGAAAACACGCGGAACATCCCATAGTAGAAACAACTGCACCTAAAGAACTTAAAAACTTTGATAATGAGCCAATATTCATTTTATTTCTTACCTCCAATTTTTATAATAGATAATCAGAAGTATAAGCTCCGTACCTCACTACGGAGTCAATAAGTACCCGACAGATAGTTATTTTTTAGAGATAGCAAAGAATATAGGACAGCCTGTGTATTCAGAGTTTGAGTCACATGCTTCTATTAATTCTTCTAATGTTTTGGATATTGATTTTAAGTCGTTTATTTTATTATTAATACTTTGAAGTTTTAGAGAGGCAATTTCTTTTGTTTCTTTGCACCCTTTATTACCTATCACCATAATGTCTGATATTTCATTTAGACTAAAACCTAACTTTTTTGCACGTTTAATAAAGTATAGTTTTTTTAAAATTTCATCATTATAAGTTCTATAACCTGTCTCTGGTTTTTCAGGTTGAGCGATAAGACCAATTCGTTCGTAATAACGTATGGTTTCGACATTAATGCCAATTTCTTTTGCAATGCTGCTGATGGTTAGTTTTTTGCTCATATTAGGTTTCAGCTTTAATACAATTAATATTATTGCTTAGACTTTTTTTCTACATAGTTTTTATTAAAAAAGAAGTCTTTTTCATTCCACACAATCCATATTGCAAATACTAGCAGTAAAACGGTTTGTATCACTTTACTGTCTGGGTGTGTTGCAAATATTTCATTGAAATAACCCGCTGAAATATGAAAAACGATTGGAATGATTATATTTCTTCCCGATTTATAGTAAAGCCAGTTCATAATAATAACAAATGGAAAAATACTGACTAAAAAATTAACGCCGTGAATCCAACCAGTTTCAACTATATTGCTTTGGTAGTAACCATTGATAAATGAAAGCGGAATATGCCAAATCCCCCAAAACAATCCAAAAATTAGGGATGTATTGAGAAGATTAAACCTTTGGCGTAATGCGTCAGTACCATAAGAGTGCCAAGCTAATTCTTCAATTATTGGTGCTGCAATAAGTAAAAACAGGACAGGGAAAATACCTGAAGTAAACGTATAATTCCCCGTTATTGTAAATTGTGATGAGCTATAGCCAAACAATAGGGAAATAGCTTGGGCAAGAAGAATGCTAGCTAGCATTAAAAAAGCAGTTAAAAAAAGATAGATAGGTTTGATTGAATTTAGTTTAAATAAGCGTTTTCGTACATCTTTTTTTAATTCAGGATCTTTAGAAATTAACCAATATGCAATTAATACTGGGCTTAACAATCCTATAAATCCTAAAATACTTGCTATTTTAATATAGCTACCATCATCATTATCTAAGTGGCTAATATAGGCTGCACTAAACCAAAAGAACCACGGGATAATGGTAGATAAGGTGTAAAAAAGTAGAGGATGCTTGTAATTTTTTAATATCATTGCTTTTCTCTCTTATTGGATTAAAAATTTTCTACTGCAAATTTTTTATTTTATTCGCAATTTGTCTGCTAAAAATTTCTAAGGCTTTGCTTTGTGCTTTTATATAACTTACATAATTTTTTCCGTTAGCGTTTGTGTTAATAAGTGCTTGTTTTACTAGTATCTCTTTATTATTTTTTAATAAACGCCATCGGGCTTTTAAAATAATGTTTTTACCAATTTCTCCATCAAATCGTTCGATATTAATGCGTACTTGGTAGCTTGGTTTAAATGAAAATTTCCAAGGGTATTGTTCCACACTATCTGTTTTTAGTAAGGCAGATAGATTATCGGTTAGGGATTGGATTATTTCTTCTTTGTATGAACCTCCCCATTGGTGCTTTTCTGCCATTTTTATCTCATTACTATTTTTACGGCTGACTATTTGTGGACGATTGAGTAGGCGTGGTATTTCGACAGGTCCAATGCCAATACGTAATTTTGTATTGCTAGCAGTAACAGGCGGTAGTGATGAGAGTGAGTAAAATCGAGTATCTCCTGAGTCATCGCTACTTGATAAAGTAGAGCAGGCACTGATAAACAGTGATAGTAGTAATGTGCTGAGCAGAGTTGGCAATTTCATTTTATTTTCCAAAAATAACCGAGTTAGGTTTGCGTTGTAGTGTATCAGCAAGAACAGAAAATGACTTGGAGGCTTCTGCTAGGTCGTTTATAAGCTGTTGTAGTCGATATTGTAGGGCAGAGTCTTCGCTAAGTGTGGAGTCAATGCCTTTATTGACATGCTTTAGAGTAACTCTTAAGTCTTTTTGTAATTTATTGCTGACGTTGGTTAGTGTAATAAGTGTTCTGCTGGCATCCTTTTGCAACTTATTGCTCACATTTGTAATGGTGTTGAGTGTTCTACTGGCATCTTTTTGCAGTTTATTACCTACATTTGTAAAGGTGTTGAGTGCTCTTCCTGCATCTTTTTGTAATTTATTGCTAACATTTGTTAATGTGCGTAATGTTTGTCTACCATCTTTAAGCAATAGGCTAATATCATCTGCTGTTTTTTGTGCAGAAGTGAGGGTTTTGACTAATTCTTTAGAGATTCCTTTTTTATGGAGTTCTCGTGTAATTTTACTAATACTTGCAGAGGTTGATGCTATATTTTTGAGTGTTTTCTTAATATCTTTTGAGTTGATAAGGTTTGTCACACCTGAAATGGCTTTATTTAGCTCTGCGGTAATTTCACTTGCATCGAAGTTAAGCAGGGAGGTGAGGGAACCTTTGGTAGGGAATATTGCGGGCTCGTTAGTATCGGTTGGGAGTAGGGCGAAGATTTCTTTTGTTTCTTGTTCTGATAATGGTTTTTTGGGCATCACCAAGGAAATATATTGTGCGCCTGTGATTAAACTATCAACGGTTAATTGTGCTTTTAAGCCATTGCTGACTAAGTCTTGTAGGGTTTTTTCTGCGTCGGCACGTTGTTTTTTATCAGAAAATTTATCAATAAATAAAGAGACTTTTACTAAAGTTTTAATTTGATTATTTTTTGGGTTTTTTTCTAGAGTGATATTTTCTACTTTACCTACTCTTACTCCATTGTATTCAATCAGGGAATCAACAGCCAAGCCGTGTAAGCTATCATCAAAATACATAACGTAAAATATTTTATCGAGGCGTTGTGTATCATCATTGGCTAATTTATAGCTATCATAGAGTTTGAAGCTCGTGTCGCCTTCTATGTCATAGCCAAGTTTATCGATGGGTGTTTCAAAGGCAATACCGCCGAGCAGTAAAGACATGATGGATTCCACTCGTGCTGATACTCCGCTGGAGTTTAGCTCCACTTCTATGCCGCTAGCATTCCAAAATCGACTATTTGTTTTTATTTTTTTATCGTAAGGAGCGTGTACATAGATGGATATATCGACACTGCCATTGTCGTCATTTAATTCATAGCCAGTGACTTCGCCGACGTTAATTTTGTGATAATAAACGGGTGATCCGATATTTAAAGAGCCAAGATTTTCGCTATTTAAGGTAATAGAGCGTCCTTCTTCTGCTGTGGTAATTAGAGGGGCGGTAGATAAACCTTCGTAAGATTCCAATGGCGCTGTTTTGGCTTTGCCAGGATCGATACCGATATGAACACCTGACAGTAGAGTATCTAAACCACTAACGCCTTGAAAGCTGAGTTGTGGACGCTCTACCCAGAAGCGAGTATCGCCACTTAAATTTGCTGCCATTTCAGGAAATATCTCAGCAGTAACTTGGACTTTTTTTAGATCAGGTGTCAGGCTTAATTTTTTTACTTTTCCTACTTGAATATCTTTGTAGCGAATCGGTGTTTTTTTAGCTTCTATGCCTGATGCTTGATCAAAGGTGATGGTGATAATCGTTCCACGTTCGCTGTAGTATTTGAACAGTAGCCACCCTGCAATTAAGATCGCTGTGAGTGGGATAATCCAAACAATAGAGAAGCGTGAGCTTGATTGAATTTGTGCTGTTGGGTAATTATTATTTTCCATTGTTGTCTATCGTATCCCATATCAGTCGAGGGTCGAAAGTGTGCGCTGCAAACATAGTGAGTATTACCACTGCTGCGAATGCTAGTGCGCCAAACCCTGGTGTGACGGTAGCATTGTTACCAAATTGAACCAGTGCAACCAGTAAGGCAATCACAAACACATCGACCATTGACCATCTGCCAACAAATTCAGTCATCCGATAAATAACCGTGCGGTCTTTCGGTCGCCAATGCGATTTAAAGTGAACGCTAAGTAAAAGTCCAAGCAAGGTGAATAATTTCAGTATTGGTATAAAAATACTGGCGATAAAAATAAGTAAGGCAAGAGGCCATAAGCCTTCGGCATATAAGTGAATAACGCCACTTAAAATAGTATCAGATTGTCCCTCTCCTAAATAAACAAAGGTCATAATAGGAAAGGTATTAGCAGGAATGTATAAAATCATGGCAGCTATTAATAAAGCCCATGTCCTGCTTAAGCTATTAGGTAGTCGTGAATGAAGATAGGACTGGCAGCAGGGGCAACGTAGTGTTGTGTTTATATTGTCATCAGTATCAGGTAGTTTGCTTAAAGTTTGACAGAAATGGCATGAGACCAGACCTACTTTTCGTGCTGTTGTCATAGTGAACATCCATTTTTCGCTCTCAGTTTATTCCATACATCATGCGGATTAAGTGAGTAACTGAGTAGGCTTAACGCAATAATTAATAAACAAAAGGCATACAGTGATGTACCTATAATCACATCAGCAATATCACCTAATTTAACTAAAGTAACTAAAATAGCGAGCATCATTATTTCTAACATTCCCCATGCGTCGGTACTGCGTAAAAAGCGAAAGATGGGAGCTGTGTAAGCATTTATACGGTTTGTTTTTACTTGAATTAGAATGTAAATCGTACCTAATAAAGTGGTTGCAGGAAAAATAATGGTAGTTAGCAATATTAATATACTTAGTAATATTTGATCTGTATTAAATAAAGCTAAAGAGGTGCTTAAAAGTGTTCCCTCTTGCGTGAGTCCTAAGGCTTTGAGGGAAAGTAATGGGAAAAGATTGGCGATAATAAATAAAATCAAGCCTGTTATTGCAAATGCAAGACTACGATCAAGTGAATTTTTTTGATGTTTTAATAAGCTTGCATGGCAACGAAGGCAGTATGCTACTTGCTTATTTTTAAGGGGAGGAATAGCTTGAATTAAATCACAATCGGGACAAGCCAGATGATTAATCTGTGTGTCTATTTGTGAGGTTGTTGGGCTATTAGATTTCATCTAGATATTCTGACAGAATTTTTCTATAAAATCTGTATTAGTGATATTTTGATAACACTTTTTTGATTAATTTTTAATATTATTTTCCGTTGTCGCTAATGTTTGTAACTGTTCTAGATAGGAGAGTGGACCACCTTTTTCTATAGGGAATCCAGTGATAATAATCGCAATGAGATCAATCAGTTCTTTGCTCTCTGCTATGTCTTCTTGCAAACAGGCTCTCGCCTCGTTGATCATTTTTTCGATTAATCTTTTTTCTATTTCCTGACGCTTTGTCTTCCAAGAAGGGGTATTCAGTGTTTTATCAAATAAGGGATGTTGTTTTTTGCCATTTTTATAACGATAAAATCCAGCAGCTGATTTTTTTCCTTTTAAGCCCTGTTCGTTTTTTTGTATAAGAATGCTAGGTACATCGTAAGCTAAGCGATCTGCAAGTGCCTCGGCAACGGTTAGGCACTCCTTAATTCCTATGCTATCAATTAAATCGAAAGGAGCATAATTCATGTCGATATTGCTAGTTTGTGTATCAATAGCACGAGCTGAAATGCCCGATTGATGAATCAACATTGATTCATTTAAGTAGGTCATTAACAAGCGAGTTCCTAAGTAGCCCGCTTTACTTTTGACTTGAATTGTTTTTAATTGCAGGGCTTTTGCAAAGGATTTGATCAAGTCTTTGTGTGGGCTGTTTGGGTGTAGGCTAATTTCAATAATATCACTGTTAAATAAGGGGTGATAAGGGTTGAATGTTGCTAAACGCTGGGGCGTTTGCATATCTTTAGAGATTTCATCTAAGGGTAGGCATGCTGTTGTGCTGAGAATGATTGCTTCAGGTTTTATTTGTTGGTCAATATCGTGGAGTAGTGATGCTTTGGCGTGTTTATCCTCAGGTGTTGCTTCAATGATAATATCGGCATTGTTCAAGCCTGTGTTGTCGATATCAATTATTATATTATCAAGCAGTTTTTGGCGTTGCTCTGGGAAGTGGTAATAGTGTTTGTCTAAGTAGTCGTATAACTCTGGAAGTAGCTGTTCTAATGCAGATTGGCGAGTATCGTAAATGCTGATCAAAAAGCCATTTTCGGCACAAAGCCTCGCGATGTAGCGTCCCATTATTCCACAGCCAACAATGTGAATATGCTGAGTGTGTGCTTTAGTGGCAATAATATCTTGGTCGAGTTGCTGGTAGCGTTTTTTTATTTTTAAGTGATTTTGTACGCTATCTGAAATTAACAGTTGAGTTGCGGATGAGGCTTCATCGTGAGCGGCATCAGGTGTCGTCCGAAAAGTTTTCCACGTTGTTATTATGCTATTGATAGCATTTTTTTCACTGCTTTTCAGGGTGCTTTTTTTAACTTTTTGAGCAATAAAGTAGGCACTTAATTTATGTGGTAATAATGTTTTATTTTTCCACGATTTTAAATGAGATATGCCTTTTTGTGCTTTATTTACTTCTGCAATTAAGTACTCTGCTGCCTGATGTGTTTTATACTCAGGAACAATATAGTCGATGAGTCCAATATTTAAAGCTTCGGGTGCTAAATAGCTTTTATGGCTAATAATTTCCAATGCATTTGTCAAACCTTTTAGTTTGATCAGATGGCTTATGCCGCCAAAGCCTGCATAGTGTCCTTGGCTGATATCTTGATATGAAAAGCGTGTGTTAGGTGTATCGCACGCAATACGAATATCACAACTAAGTATTATATCTAAACCTGCATTGCAGCAGTTACCATTGATAAGGGCTATAGTGGTGCAATCAATATTTTTAAGGTGACGACAAACTTGGTTACCTAGGCTAGCAAAAATATCCGCTTTTTTTTCTGAGTTTAAGCTTAATAAAGTATCTAAATCAGTACCTGCAATATAGTCCTTTGGCTTTGCCGAGGAAATAACAACACCTTTAAAACCTTTGCCTTT
>JALVDG010000406.1 GCA_027009095.1 Thiotrichaceae bacterium | reverse complement strand
AAACGCTCGGCTTTTTGTAACTCACCTTCCTTGTTCGCATCAAAAAGAATCAAGGGGTGTAAATTACCATCTCCTGCATGAAACACATTCGCCACGCGTAAGCCATACTGTGCAGAAAGCTCCTGAATAGCGGCTAATACTTTGGCGATATTTTTACGCGGAATGGTACCATCCATACAATAATAGTCAGGCGATATACGCCCAACCGCAGGGAAAGCTGCTTTACGCCCTGCCCAGAGCTTGGCTTTATCTTCTGTTGATGATGCCATCACCACGCTGGTTGCATTAGCCGCTCTTAAGGTATGCGAAACAATGCTTACCTGTTCTTGTAACTGCTCCCCCTTGCCGTCTAACTCGCACAATAAAATTGCTTCAGCATCTAAAGGATAGCCCGCATGAGCAAATGCTTCTGCCGCTGCAATTGCCAATTTATCCATCATCTCTAAACCCGCAGGAATCACCCCCGCAGAGATAACCGCAGCAACGGCGTTACCTGCATCAGCAATATTATCAAAGGCTGCCATCAACACTTTTGTTTCAGGGGGGCGCGGCAATAACTTAACCAGCACCTCAACAATCACCCCTAACATCCCTTCAGAGCCTGTTATTAAAGCTAATAAATCATAACCTGGGGTATCTAAGGTATTAGAGCCTAGCGTGACCACATCGCCATCGACCGTGACTATTTTTACCTCTAAGACATTATGTACCGTTAAGCCATACTTTAAGCAATGTACCCCCCCTGCATTTTCAGCCACATTACCACCAATCGAACAGGCAATTTGTGAAGAAGGATCAGGCGCATAGTACAAATCATACGGTGCAGCAGCCTCAGAGATAGCAAGATTGCGTACACCAGGCTGAACGCGCATGGTCATATTATCGCTATCAATCTCTAATATTTGATTAAAGCGCGATAGCCCTAAAATAATCCCACCCTCATGTGGCAATGCACCGCCTGATAAACCTGTCCCTGCTCCCCGTGCCACCACAGGTATACGCAAACTCTCACAAACACGAACTATTTTTTGCACTTCTTCAATGGTACTCGGTAACACAACCGCTAAAGGCAGACGTTGATAAGACGACAAACCATCACACTCGTAGGGCTTTAAGTCTTCCTTATCCGTCAACAGGTATTCTTCTGCAAGTATTTCTCGCAGAGCTAATAATAAATTTTTATGTGCTTCTGGGGGGCTAATCATAGGCGCGATATTTTATATGGATTTGTTATGAGATACACTAACAAATTAAATCTTAACTCAGGTAGAATATGACAAGTTCCGTATTACAAATATTTGCCATAATGATAGGCGGTGCAATAGGTGCAGCGATGCGCTTTATCGTAGCCAATGGGGTATACAACGCGCTAGGTCGTGAATTTCCCTACGGTACATTAGCGGTAAACATTATAGGCTCATTTTTAATGGGACTACTCACGGTTATATTACTTGAAAAAGGTGATTTTGATCCCCTAATCAAGCTAGCAATATTAGTCGGTTTTTTAGGCTCTTTCACCACCTTTTCGACCTTCTCATTAGACACATTAACACTTATAAACGACGGAGCTTTAGGTCGTGCCTTTTTAAATATGATCAGTAGCGTCGTCGTTTGCGTCTCTGCGGTATGGCTTGGAATGATCCTTGCCAAACAACTTCCTTAGAATCAAATAACTGATGTTACACAATATAGAAAAATATTATATATTTTTCCCTCCGCCCGATGCGTTAGCGAGGCGGAGCTAAACTTCCCATTCTAACCGCGCCGAGCATTTGCCCGCT
>JALVDG010000405.1 GCA_027009095.1 Thiotrichaceae bacterium | reverse complement strand
ATCCTCGCTTCTGTTATTATTTTATTATGACACTTCACAAAAATATTCTTCGTATTGCTGTTCCTCGACCGCTTTATACTTTACTCGACTACCGTTGCCCTGATGATCTGCAAGCATCGCTCGGTTGTCGTGTGCGTGTGCCATTAGGTCGAAGTGTTACTACAGGTATCGTGGTAGAGATTACGGATAAAAGTGAGTTTAAAAGGCTACGCAAGATACTAGAGGTATTAGATACTGAGCCTTTATTGGAGAAAAGTTCTTTAAAATTATTGTACTGGGCAAGCCAGTATTATCATCATCCTATTGGTGATGTGATTTTTAATGCGATTCCAGCGCCTTTACGCAAGGGAAAAGCGTTACCTAAAGTGACTGTCTGGCAAGTGCAATCATCAAAAAAAGAACAGGCGGATGATTTATTATCAAGAGCACCCAAGCAACGTCAGTTATGGGATTTTTTAAATAAAGAAAAGCATCAGGAGTGGGTGAGTGAGCAACAAATAAAAGATCAGCTAGAAAGTGAGGGAGTATCTAGCTGGCGTAACTTGTTAAAAGAGTTAGAGAAGAAAGAACTTGTTGTTAAGCAAAAAAAATCAGCAACACTTCCTGTTATCTCAAGAAATATCACTGCTGATAAAGATATTAAGCTTACCGAAGAACAACAGGGGGTCTTAGCGCAACTTGACACTTTTTATCAAGATGATGTGATTAAGCCTGTGCTATTACACGGCATTACAGGCAGTGGAAAAACTGAGATTTATTTACGCACTATTGAGCCTATCCTTAAAAAAGGGAAGCAAGCGCTTATATTAGTCCCAGAAATTGGCTTAACCCCGCAATTATTTAACCGTTTTCAGCAATATTTTCCGCAGTATAAGGTAATTGCGATTCACTCAGCGTTATCAGATGGTGAGCGAACTTTAGCTTGGCTAGCGGCAAAAAATTTAGAAGTAGATATTGTGATTGGTACTCGCTCTGCGGTATTTTCGCCTCTTGCGAACCTTGGCATTATTATTGTCGATGAAGAGCATGATAATTCTTTTAAACAGCAGGAAGGATTTCGTTATCATGGACGTGATCTGGCGATTAAGCGTAGTTTTGATCTAAAGATACCTGTTGTTTTAGGTAGTGCTACCCCTTCCCTTGAGTCATTGCAAAATGTTGAACGCAAACGATACCATTATATACGCTTAAATAGTCGTCCAGGTTCACGCCGTCGCCCAGATATGTTGCTACAAGATATTAGAGGGGTTCCTTTAGAAGCAGGTATCTCCCCCTTATTAATGAAGGAAATAAAACAACATATCGATGCGGGTAATCAAACCATGTTGTTTTTAAATCGTCGTGGCTTTGCGCCTGTTTTATATTGCCCTAGTTGTGGCTGGCATGCCGTATGTCCCTCTTGTGATACCAATATGACCTATCACGCTAGTCATAGAAAAACAATTTGTCATCATTGTCATTACGAGCAAACGGTGACGAACAAATGTCCTAGTTGCCATCACACAGGCATTACAACCCAAGGACAAGGGACTGAGCGTATTGAGCAAGTGTTACAAACTCACTTTCCTGATACTCCTGTCGTTCGTATTGATCGAGATACCACCAGTCGTAAAGGGTCATTAGATCGTAAATTAGCCATTGTACGACAAGGAAAGCCCGTGATATTAATTGGTACACAAATGTTAACCAAGGGGCATGACTTCCCAAATTTAACCTTAGTTGGCATTTTAGATGTTGATCAATCTTTGTTTAGTATGGACTACCGAGCACAAGAAGAATTAGCACAACAAATTATTCAAGTGAGCGGTCGCGCAGGAAGAGGAGAGAAAAAAGGACGTGTATTGCTACAAACATCACAACCTGAACATCCACTGCTTACTCATTTATTAGGCAATGGTTATTTGAACATTGCGAAACAATTATTGTCTGAACGTAAAACGTGGGCTTACCCACCGTTTGGATTTCAAGTATTGATTAGAGTAAGTGCAAATGATCAGGGACAAGGTTTAAAATTTTTACATCAATTAGTTGCAGAACTTTCTATACATATTCAGGGGAAGGTTGATATTTCACTACTTGGACCAGTACCATCGCCGATGGAAAAGAGAGCCAATAGATATCGCTCTCAGCTATTGATAAATGCAACTCAAAGAAGTGTTTTGCACGGCATTTTATCGATTGCAATAACAAAGCTACAAGCTTATAAAAAGCCTAGTAGTATTAGGTGGTCTGTTGATGTTGATCCTCTAAATATGCTGTAATTCATTGTATTTTTTATAAAAGTTAAAAAATTTTATAGACTTTTTGTTTGTGTCAAACTATATTTATACTGAATGCAAGCTGAATAATATGTTTAATCTATAAAAAAGCAAAGGGTTAAAGTGTTTATTACACATGTTTTATTATTGATATTTTTGATGAATTTAAATAACTCCAATAGAATATAGCCACTCTCACCTGTTTATGTTTTTTAGGAAACAATAAAGATGGGAAATAAATTATTATCAAAAATAAAGACTTATTTGATTATCTAATTTATTTTTTGCGAAATAACAAAACTTAGGGCTGTTATTTCTTAATACTAATGAAAAATGGTACAAACCAATGTATGTAGATTTTAAAGAAGAAGCAACCATACAGCCGGGCTTTGGCAATGGTTTATTATGGATGATGTCTGGCATTATGATGGGCTTGTTAGTAGGTTTAGCAATGTATTATTTTGCTAATCGTGGGATTGTTTCTAATGTTAATGCTGCGAATGTAAATACTAAGAATGCAAGTAATCCGACAGAACAGGCTACAGAAAAAGATTCTGGTCTAAAAAAAGTAAGCTCTGCTTTTGGCGATACAAAGGAAGTGACAGACCCTGCTGAAAAAATGGCTGCTTCTATTATTGATGTACAGCATAAAGAAGAAAAAATAGAACGTCCCAATTTTAGTTATTATGCTGTACTGCCTGACTTAAGTGTACCAGTACAGACAATATACAACCCTCCCGAAAAGAAAGTAGCAAAAAAAGATAAGACCACTAAAAAAGTAGCAGCAGTAGCAGCAGGAGGAGACTCAGACTTTGTATTTCAGGTAGCTTCTTATCGTAAGCGTGATCAAGCAGATCGTACAAGAGGTCGGTTAAAGCGCAAAGGAATGACATCTTATATACAAAAAAGACGTATAAAAGGTAAAACTTGGTTTCGTGTTATGGCAGGTCCCGTAAAAGGTAAAAAGCTGGATAACTGGAAAGCAACGTTAGCTTCTCTAGGGCATAAGCCATTAATTATTCCGATCAAATAGTAATTACTCAGCTTGCACTCTGTTTCCCTTGGTTTCTGCGTTAAAATCACTCATTTATACGGATCTACTCTGTCCTTTCTGCCTTGAATCTGAGCAGTTACTGGTTGGGATAACTAAGTGTTACGATAAAGTCTCATTTAAAAGCCCTGCTATGCTAGGGTTTTTTATTGTAGATTTATTATCTACACGTCCCCCCCCTCTTGCTAGAGTAATCGCACTTAAATTAGTGGCTTGTAAAATCAACTACTTACAATTCACATAATTTTAAAATTCGTGAATTTTATTTATTCTCAAGATTGCGAGCCTTGTAACTTGCTGATTTTACAATGTTCATTAAAGTCAACTAAATTTAAGTGCGATTTCCCTACCCCTCTTGCAGTTGTATTTTGCTTATTTATTGTTTAACTTCCTACCTCCTTAACTAGTAATGGATCAAAATGGCAAGTTTTAATACCCATATTACAGTAGCAGCAGTTGCATCTGGATTATTGGCTACGTTATGTTTACAGGTTGGTTTTATCGGTACGGGTGATGCTTTATTGCTAACACTAGCAGGAACTATTGGTGGAATTTTGCCTGATATTGATTTACAGCATTCCTATGCTAGTCGGATTATTTTTTCTTTGCTAGGGATGATTATTTCTTTTTTATGGATATTCTCCACCGAAAACCAACTCTCTATTTTAGAACTGTGGATAATAGGTCTTATTATTTTTGCTTTCATTCGTTATCCCGTGTGGATGGTTTTTCATAAATACACCAAGCATCGTGGTGCTATTCACTCCTTACTAGCAGCCTTTGTGTTTGCTTTATTTACTACGACTATTAGTTATCAGTTTTTTGCAAAAACAGATTTTATTTCATGGCTAATTGGTTTGCTTGTTTTTTATGGTTTTATTATTCATTTAGTATTGGATGAAATTTATAGTGTTGATTTTATGAATCATAGAATTAAGCGTTCATTTGGTACAGCTATGAAAATTATTGATACAAAACAGTATATTATATCAGTTATTCTTATTGCTCTGGGAGGTGTCTCTTTTTGGTTTGCGCCTAACTCAGATCAGTTTTTGGATACACTTTCCGCGCCTCAAACATATCAAATTATTTGGTCTCGTATGTTGCCAACCGACCTTAATCTTATAGGAGTGATTAAATAATCCTCTTCAACAAACATAAAACGTTTAGCCAACCCTATCTAGACGCAAGCATAAAGAGCACTAAACTAACTCCTACAAGTTAAGGAGTCAGTTGAGCAGTCAAGCATAAAGATATTTATAAATTTACTGTATTCAGTATCAATGTGGAAACTCTCTTGGATCATCACGGTATCCTTTCTCTATCCCCTTGACAACAATGGCAACAGCATTATGGGGGTGTAAGCTTTCCATATGATTAACCCGTATCCAGAAGTCATCAAGGCTAGTGTCTTTGTCAAGTGCTGCATATAAGCGTCGGGCAGCGTCTTCACAAAACATAAGGTTAGATGCGTTTAAACGTGCAAATTCTTGTTCGTCTTCACGCTTAACGGCTGCTTGAACAGGAGTTTGTAATGCATTTTCTATTTGATCAATGAGACGAGAAATAGGTAACTCATTAACACTCTCATTTAGTTTTACACGTACTTGTGCCATGCTTCTTTGGCTGTGAGGGGTTGCACTAATACCTTCCGTTGTTCCTAACCACTGATGTACTGCATTAAAATCTAGTACATCTTGTTGACCAAATCGAGATTTAAAACCTTGTTGAATTAGGTCTCGTGCTAAGGCTGCTGAACAGGGACAGGTTGATGAATAAGGCACTTCTACACTTAGTTCAGTGCTTACTTTGCCTTTTTTAAGAGAAACAATCGGGCGTACTTTATAGCTTTTCCATCCTGTATTACCACTTTTTAGTGATTTTCTACGTTCAAAGAAGTCAACTCTACATTCTAAGTAGGCAGAATCACTAATATCTATATGAGATTTAGCAAAGGATTCTACAACCTTGCGAAGCAAAGCAGGGGTTAAAGTATCATCACTCATTATTTCGTCAACCGCAAGATAAAGGCGTGACATATGAATTCCCTTACTTTCAGGGTTTATTAAATTGACATAGCCTTGAACACGAGCGACAGACTGTATACGCTCTTGTTTTCCATTTAATAGAAAAATAGGCATTTCAATTTCGCTCATACCAACCCAGTTTAGGCGTGCATTTGGTCCAGAATGTGGTTCATTCGCTATGTCGGGTAAATCACACTGATTATCGAGGCAATCATTATTCGCACTCATAAAGAATCCTTCTTGAAAATAATGTATACGGAGACCCAGCTCCAACTGCGTTATATTGACGGATACAGAGCAAATCAAAGCGTTTACCCATGTTGTTGGAGTACTAAAAAGCTCTTATCAAGTCTAAATAATAAAAAATTTTTGCTAAAGCTTATTAAAATTTTCTACTGACTTAGGATTTAATCAGAACAGGTCTCATCAAGGTTTTTAGAATAGCTATAAAAACAAGCAATTCTATTTTAATAAATAAGCAGCGTATTATACATAAAGCCACAAGTAATAGGTTAATACCCTTTGAGGTTCTTTGGTTTAGTGATGCTAGAGAACGAGCATGGAGTAACTCTCAAAGAGAACACGATGAAATAAGGTTAAAGATACTAAATTCAAGTAAAAAATAGCGTATTCTGTTTTTTTTAATGAATAGCAAGGACTTATAAGTGTCCTTTATTTTTTATATTGATAAAAACCTGAATCAGTGACTTCACTATGGCAGATAGCATAAGCTATTGATTCCACAGCGGTTTAAAAATACCCGCTTAACCTAAGGGTGAAGCTAAGATTTTTTAAAATCCACTGTTAAACCAATATCTTACACTTTCTTATCCGCATTGAAGCCACGGATTAAGGAAAAAATAAAAGTAACAATCTTCGCTTATGGTTATGCAAAGCAAGAAAGAAGCATTATAGAGTATTGCTATTGACTAATGTTAAATCCTCTGGAAATTCCTGAGAAGTAACCCATATTTGACTGATTACTTGACTAACTTCTGGCAACATTTCAAGTGTGGAGATAGTTCGTTGATGATCAAAAAAGGCAAAAGGCTCATCTAAAAAGACAAATTGTTTTTTATTGCCTGTATTAATAGCGAGTTGTTCCGACATTCCCATCCGCAAGGCTAACATAATTTGCCGTTGTGTTCCTGATGATATTTCATCGTATGCGATATAACTATTTTTTTCATCAGAGAAAACCTCAACACTCAAGTCTTCATTAATTTTGATTTCTTTATAACGATTTTCGGTAAAATGAGGTAATGAGTTAGCCATAAAATCAATAATTGACTGATTAAAATCTGTGATAGATTTTGAGGCGGCACGTTGTAACATACTAAGAGAATAATCACATACTTTAATTTTATGTTGATGAGATTTTATTGATTGGGATAATTTTTTCACGCTAGCTCGTAACTTTCCTGCCTTATCGGAGCATTCTTTTTCTGTTTTGATTGTGCCATTTAAAGTTAATAAGTACTGATTAATTTCAGCTTCCTGATGGTGTAAAGTATTTTGCAAGCTATCTATAGATTGGTTTAATTCTGAAGCAGATACAGCATATTTTTTTGTTAGTTTAGCAAGTGTTTCAATATGACTAAATTCTGTTTCAGGTGGTAGTGTTAACCTTGTAGAAATAAGGCTAGATGTTTGCTTTTGTAGCAATGTTTGTCCTACACGAGCAGGCACTATTGTATTGATTTCATTAATAACTTGTTGATGACCTTCATATAGAATATTTGAAAAATTACTGGCTTGGTTTTTAAGATCAATTATTTTTGATTCTGCTCTCCACTTAAAGAATAAACTAATGCCATAAGCCAGTACTGTTCCCATTGCAACGGGAAACATCCATTTTTGTACCCAAGCGATAAATGCATCGGCATGGCTACTAGAGGTTGTTGCAGGCAGCCAACTTTGTATTATTTCAGGGAAAAACTGAAATACTCCCCATACAAACCATGATCCAATCATTAAAGGCAGTAAAAAGACACCAATCCACTCAAA
>JALVDG010000404.1 GCA_027009095.1 Thiotrichaceae bacterium | reverse complement strand
CAATTAGTGATTGAAGGCTGCAGTATACGACCCACAAAGCAGCCCTTGATAAACTCTTGACACTTCAGTTTCAGATTTTTGATAAAAAATCAGTTATTGGAGGTTGAGGTATAAACACCCATCCCCCCTGTTTTTTATATATTTTTGCGTAGTAACGTTGCGTTAATGTAGCCCGTATGAAGCTTCGCGGAATACGGGAAATATGTGCAACATAAGTACCCGCTCCTAATTCTTAAATAAAGTTTACACTGACCCCACTTATTTGTGAAAAAGTGCTAAAAACAGGGGAGGGTGGGTATAACTTTTCATTTTAATCATAAGAGTTGCAGAAAGATTATATAGTGATTTTCTGCAATTATGAGTATTTAATTTAAATCCGGAAAGCAATTGATATTTGATAATAATCAAATTAATTCATAGTTAAAATTGTATACTGACTCTATTGAAGTGGAGGTTAAAATGAAAATATGTTATCAGTTTTTAGTGCTTTTATTCGCTACCATTATTTTCTCAACAGCTAGTGCTGACAGATTTTTACAGAAAAAACATGAGGTTATTATAGCGATAAATAATTCATATAATAATGCGACAAAAATAATTAATCAGTTTAATAACTTAATTCAAAAGCAGAGACATGCTCAACAAAAGATAAATAAACTAAGACCGTTGATGGTAGCAGATAATACATCATACTGTTATAAATCATTATTGCAGGCTACACAGAAAAACATCAAACTGATGTCAAGTAACAAACAGCAACTTATTCGAAAAAAACTTCTTTTAATTAATCTCAGAAAATTAGTGTACCAGTCTTATGATATTTTCCAGCTAAATAAAAATATTGAGTCGCTCAATAGGTACACCCAGCAAACAAATCTCTTAATCGAGAGAACAAACGAATTAGATCGACTTTGGGTAAAAGGGGTGAAGAATTCTTGTTCAGTTTATTTAAAATAGTTTGTAATACTCACAAATGATAGCCTTGCAATACCTGCAAATAATTAACCCGCTCAAATGCAATTGGGTTAATGGCTTTGCTTTTGCTACCTTTTAACTGAATGACGGATTCAGGTTAGCGGGGTCAAGTCTTTACTTTTGTATATTCTTGCCTTGCCTCTTGGTAAAAACTATAGCAATTTACCAGGAGCTTGTCCGAGAACTATCTTTCAAAAAATGCGACCACAATATATAGTGTTTTCTTAATGCAAAAACCACTATATATTGATTGAAATTTTTAAAAACTTAGTTCTCGGACAGGCTCCCAGTACAGCATCCACTTTAAACTGACGGGTTAGTTAATCATAAAATATTTGCAAAAACAAAGAAGTATAAGCATACCTATCCGTCATTTAAAAAGTGTTGCTGTACTAGAAACTCAAAAAGAAAGACCTGACCCCGTAGCCGTTCGAAAAAGAAAGACCTGACCCCGTAGCCGTTCGCTTTGCGCGGGGTGCAGGGTTTCGGTGACTTTAATTAAGTTATGGGGATTAAATTATGGGTGTCCTTTTGATGGTCAGAAAATAATAAGACACTCATAATTTAGCCACTAAAACACGCCGTTTATCTTGATTTTAAGCTAATTATGTAAAGCGCTCTGGCAATAGGGCTTTTGTTTTAAATATAAATCAGGTATTATTGGATTTTGTTCCAATAATTTATCATATAAATTAGAACCAATTCCAATGTTTACTCAAATTGTTGCCATCCATAAACGTTTATTACAAGCTACAGAAACAGTTCACCATCGTTATATATTTAATGAGTTTAATATAAATAATCGTTTAACTG
>JALVDG010000403.1 GCA_027009095.1 Thiotrichaceae bacterium | reverse complement strand
CTAGCAATGGGGGCACTCTTTTAGAGTTTTTGTTAGATAAATCATTTATATAAACATTATATTTAGTGGAATAAATGGTCTTGAAATTGGTGATATATAGGGGGTTAAGTATGGGCTTGATAAAAACAATCGTGGGTATTTTATTCATTTTTTTTAGTATAAGTGCTTATTCGATTCAACCAGAATATTATGCTATTAAAAAAACTCAAGGTAAAAACACTGTAATTTTACATGCTTTGCCTAGTGAAAAATCTAAAGTAATAGCTCACATTATACCTCTCTCTAAAAATATTCTATTTCTTGGTAAACGTAAGCAAGTTGATAGAAACTCATGGATGAAAGTCCGTTGGAACAAAAAAGAAGGTTGGATTAATTCTCGGCTTTTAATAAAGCAAAGCGTGAAACAGCAAAGAAAGGAGAATAATCTAAGTCTTCAGTCTCAGCGAAAAGGACGCATTGAAAAAAAGCTCAGTCCAAAAGCACTTTCTAAAGACAAATCATTTCCTACCATACTAAATATAGAATCAAAAAAAGATTTTTTACAGGGCTACCGAGAAGAATTAGATGATCGTTATCTTCAGTATGACGATATTTCTCCTATAAAAAAAATGGGGCGAACACTATTTTCTATACAACGAAAAGCTCGTTCAAGACTACGATGCAAAGGGCCAAAGTCGAATAAATGGAAAATAAATATGAATATGCTTACGAAAAGAATGTGGGTAAACCTAGAGGGTGAATCTAGCTATAGCATTCCTATTACTTACTCTCAGTGGAAACGCAAAGGGCATAAACGTATGTTGGTAAAAGCAGGAAAAGGTAGAAAACGAGTTAAGGCGGTGTTGTATCGTAACAATCGTTGCCGTCGTGGCTTTAGTCTATCAAGATATGCTTATTCTATTAAAGCAGAAGCGTATCCCGCAAAAGTTCTTTATGGATGTTGCGCCCATTCTAACCGTTGACAGCTAGTCTTTGCATCGGTAATGTGCCTTGCCTTAATCTCTAATTAAACTAAAGAAAAAAGGTAAAGTAATGAATCCTGTAAAAATTGGCCTATTGGGTTTAGGAACAGTCGGTGGTGGTACTGCAACGGTTCTTAAACGAAATGCAGAAGAAATAGCACGCCGAGCAGGACGAGGCATTATTGTAGACTATGCTGCAACATTAGAGCTAGACCGTGCAACAGAGCTAGGCATGAGCGATATACGCATCACACAAGATGCCTTTGATGTGGTAAATGATCCTGATATTGCTATTGTTGTCGAACTCATTGGTGGTTATTCACCTGCAAAAGAGTTAGTGCTACAAGCAATTGAAAATGGTAAGCATGTTGTCACCGCAAACAAAGCGTTAATCGCCGTACATGGCAATGAGATTTTTGCTAAAGCCCAAGAAAAAGGAGTGATGGTTGCATTCGAAGCGGCGGTTGCAGGTGGTATCCCTATTATTAAGGCACTACGTGAAGGTCTTGCTGCCAATAAAATTGAATGGCTAGCAGGTATCATTAACGGCACAGGTAATTTTATCCTCACAGAGATGCGTGATAAAGGGCGTGATTTTGCGGATGTCTTAGCAGAAGCCCAAGCATTGGGTTATGCAGAAGCTGATCCGACATTTGATGTGGAAGGTATTGACGCTGCACACAAGCTATCCATATTGTCATCTATTGCCTTTGGTATTCCGCTACAATTTGAAAAAACCTTTACAGAAGGCATTACTAAAATTACTCGCGAAGATGTGGAATATGCTTCAGAGCTTGGATATAACATTAAACATCTCGGCATTGCACGTAAAACAGAATCTGGTGTCGAGCAACGTGTACATCCAACCATGATCCCTAAAAAACGCCTAATCGCAAATGTCGATGGCGTAATGAATGCCATATTAGTCAATGGCGATGCGGTAGGTCCAACACTTTATTATGGTGCAGGTGCAGGTGATGAGCCAACAGCCTCAGCGGTTGTTGCGGATATTATTGATGTGGTACGTGTTTTAACCACAGACCCTGAAAATCGAGTGCCACACTTAGCTTTCCAGCCTGATTCTTTAGAAGATACGCCCATCTTAGCAATCGAAGCGATAGAAACAGCTTATTATTTGCGTATGTGCGCGAAGAACCAAGCAGGGGTACTTGCTGAGGTGACTAAAATACTGGCAGAAGGCAATATCAGTATTGAAGCCTTTATCCAAAAAGAGCCAGAGTCTAGCAATGCTGAAAAGGTTGATATTATCCTTCTTAGTCATCGTGTCAATGAAGGTGATATGAACACTGCTATTGAAAAAATCGAGGCATTAGAGGTTATCTGTGGTGAAGTTGTACGTATCAGAGTGGAGTCTTTAGAGAAATGAATTTTATAGAAACCCGTGGAAATGATGGTAAGTCACCGTTAGAAGTTAGTTTTTCAGAGGCAATTCTTTCCCCCATGTCATCCTTCGGTGGCATTTATGTACCCAAAGAATTACCCCAACTCAGTGGCTCCTTTCTTAAAGATCATCTTGATGCTAGCTACAAAACATTAGCGAAAAGCATTTTAGCAGCGTTTGAAGTTGATATTGAAGCAAGTGTTATCGACGAAGCTTTATCGTTATACGATGATTTTGATGACAGCACTAACCCTGCGCCTTTAGTTAAAGTAAAAGACGATCTATACATCAGTGAATTATACCACGGTCCCACTCGTGCCTTTAAAGATATGGCGCTACAGCCTTTTGGACGGGTGTTGTCTTCTATTGCGCAAACGAGAAATGAGAATTATCTGATTCTTGCTGCAACCAGTGGCGATACGGGGCCTGCCGCATTAGATACCTTTAAAAATCGTGATAATGTAAGGGTAGTTTGCTTGTACCCAGAAGGTGGCACATCCGATGTACAGCGTCTACAAATGGTCACTGAGGATGCGCCTAACCTAAAAGTTATCGGTGTAAATGGTAACTTTGATGATACGCAAAGCGCACTGAAAGCACTGCTTAACTCTGAGACATTTAATGCTACTTTAAAAGAAAAAAATATCCAGTTATCCGCGGCAAATTCAGTTAACTTTGGACGTATTATTTTCCAGTTAATCTATCATATTCACAGCTACCTAGAGCTAGTGCGTCAATCAGCGATTGAGCTAGGTGATAAAGTCTATCTAGATGTACCTAGTGGCAACTTTGGTAATGCACTTGGCGCATACTATGCAATGAAAATGGTTTTGCCTGTAGAGAAAATCTTAATTGCATCAAATAGCAATAATGTATTAACACAGCTAATTAACCATGGTTTGTATGACTTGAGAGAGTTGGATGTTATTCCAACGACATCACCCGCAATGGATATTCTAAAGTCTTCTAATGTCGAGCGAATTTTATATGATTTATTCGATGCAGAGCGTACTAAAGAACTGATGCTACAGTTAGATAATGAAAAATATTATCAATTAGAGGATGCTGAATTAGCAAAATTACAATCGGTATTTGCAGCAGACTTTTGTACTGATGATGAAGGTACAAAATACATTCAAGAAACCTTTGCAGAGGGGTATCTAATGGATCCTCATACCGCAACGTGTTTTAAAGCTTATGATACATGTCGTGATAAACCACTAAAAACGATTGTTTACTCAACCGCTGAATGGACAAAATTTTCCCCTGTTATTGCCAATGCCTTGACAGGAGAAGAGGGGGCAAGTGACATTGATGCACTGAAAGCTATTGCTAGTAAAGCCAGCATCGAAATCCCCGCTCAGATTAATGCACTGTTCACAAAAAATGTGGTACAAAAAACTATCATTGATAAAGAAGAGATAGAGCGAGAAATCTTAGCCTTTTTATAATAATTTATAAGACATTAATTTCTCAAAAAGTCCTAATTATCTATTTCTGATGATTAGGGCTTTTTTTATGGGTATGATATAAAAACATGAATTAAATCAACAAGAAAAAATAATATTTTAATGATTGTATCTAATAGGTAAAATTATTTTATCAATATATAAAAAAAATGACATATCCCGCCTTGACAGTTAATCATAAGCAAACTAAACAATAAAAATAATACATAAATTATGGAAACTAAAAAATGAATCCTAGTAGTGGTAAGTCTTTACCAAACGGTGCAACAGTTGATTCATCTGAGTCATTGTTAGAAGGGGAGAATGCGATTTATCTAGAGCGATTGTTTGAATCTTATATTGAAGACCCAGAATCAGTTGCTCCCAGTTGGCAACAATATTTTTCTACTATGCCTATTTCGGCTGAATTTAAAAATGGTAATAATCACTCGTATATGCGCCAACAGTTTCGCTCAAATAAGCTGCATACATCGCATCATTGCCATATCGATGCAGGTATGGCGGAAAGCATACTACAAGCCGAACGTGAGCAAGTGCATGTATTACAACTGATTGATGCTTACCGAACCATTGGTCACCTCATTGCCAATACGAATCCGCTCGAAGAAAATAAAATTACAAAGGGTTTAGAAGAGTTAAGTCTAGAGTATTATTGTTTAGATAAAGTAGACCCAGAGCGTGAATTTAACTTAGGTAGTTTTCATTTAGAGGGAAAACCAACACTCGATAATATCTATCGTGCTTTACGAAACACCTACACAAGCCATATTGGTGTGGAATATATGCACATTATGGATAGAGAAGAGAAGGATTGGATTCAAACTCGCCTCGAAACGTGTGAAGGAAAGCCCAATATTAGTGCCGAAAGAAAAAAAGAAGTCTATAAACAATTAGTGGGGGCTGAGACGCTAGAGCGTTATCTTCATAAAAAATATACAGGTCAAAAGCGTTTCTCTCTTGAAGGCGGGGATAGTTTAATTCCACTTTTACACGAGATTATTCATCATGCAGGAAGTCAAAAAATGCGTGAAATTATCTTGGGTATGGCTCATCGAGGACGCTTAAATGTCTTAATTAATATTATGGGAAAGTCTACCGACGAGCTATTTAAAGAGTTTGCGGGTGTACCAGGTGACCCTTATTACATGGGCGATGTTAAGTATCACAAGGGTTACTCATGTAGTATCCAGACAGTAGAAGACCCAATGCATCTTTCCCTTGCTTTTAACCCTTCGCATTTAGAAATTGTTAGCCCTGTTGTTTGTGGTTCGGTACGTGCGCGTAAAGATATTCGTGCTGACAAAGGGGGGCAAGTTATCGGCGTGGTTATTCATGGTGATGCTGCGTTTGCAGGGCAAGGGGTTGTTATGGAAACGCTTAATATGTCACAAACACGGGGTTTCCATACGCATGGAACAGTGCATATTGTTATCAATAATCAAATTGGATTTACCACTAGCACTCGTTCCGATTCTCGTAGCACTTATTATCCTACTGATGTAGCAAAAATGGTCAATGCGCCTATTTTACACGTTAATGGAGATTATCCAGAATCTGTTATTTTTGCGGCACAAATAGCCTTGGATTATCGTCTGCGTTTTTGTAAAGACATTGTGATTGATCTTTTATGCTATCGTAAACATGGTCATAACGAGGCTGATGAGCCATCTGTTACCCAACCTGTTATGTATAAAACAATTCGTAACAAGCTCAGTGTGCGAGAAAAATATGCCAATCATTTGATAAAAGAAAATGTACTAACCGAAAATGAAGCAAACCAGGCAGTTTTAGATTACAAAGAAAAAATATCATCAGGAAAAGCAGTGGTCGATACCTTAGATTACAGCAGTATTCCCGAAATTTTTAAAATGAACTGGGACGAGTATAAAGGTAGACAATGGACAACTGCAGCAAATACAGGCTTTGAAAGGGATAAGTTAGCCGCATTAGCCAAAACGTGCGGAAATTTTCCAGAAGACTTTCAGGTACATCCTCAAGTACAGAAACTACTTGATAAACGACAGAAAATGGCAAAGGGAGAGCGTGCCGTTGACTGGGGGTTTGCCGAAAATATGGCGTATGCGACCTTGCTAAGCGATGGGTTTAATATTCGCCTTAGTGGACAAGATAGTGGGCGTGGTACTTTTTCGCATCGTCATGTTGTCTTTCATCATCAAGAGCATCGCGAAAGTTATATACCACTAAAGCATCTGTCTGAAAATCAAGGATCGTTTACTGTGATCGACTCTCTACTATCAGAGGAAGCGGTACTTGCTTTTGAATATGGCTATGCAACATCTTCTCCAAATACACTGGTTATTTGGGAAGCCCAATTTGGTGATTTTGCTAATGGTGCACAGGTGGTTATCGACCAGTTTATTACCTCTGGTGAGCAAAAATGGGGGCGTTTATGTGGCTTAACATTATTTTTACCACATGGCTTTGAAGGCATGGGGGCAGAGCATTCCTCGGCACGTTTAGAGCGATATTTACAGCTTTGTGCGCAACATAATATTCAAGTATGTATACCCTCAACACCTGCACAAACCTTTCACATGCTGCGCCGACAGATGATACGCCCTTATCGCCGACCGCTGATTGTGCTAACACCGAAAAGCTTATTACGTCATCCAGAAGCAGTGAATCATCTTGATGATTTAACTAATGGGCATTTTCAAACCGTGATTGATGATCCAAATCAATCAGATGAAGAAAAAAGTAAAGCAACACGTATTATTTTATGCAGTGGTAAAGTTTATTACGATTTAATTGCAGAGCATCGCAAACATAAAGTGAAAGATATTGCGATTATTCGCTTGGAGCAACTTTATCCTTTTCCAGATCACGATTTAAAAGTGATCCTCAAACAATATACCGCTATTAAAGAATTTGTCTGGTGTCAAGAAGAGCCAAGAAACCAAGGTGCATGGGATAATATCAAACATCGATTTACCCCTTATACTCATCGAGTTGAGATATCGTGTGTAAGTCGTCCATCGGCTGCGGCACCTGCCGTAGGCTCCTTTAAAGTGCATCAACAACAACAGGAAGCTTTAATACGAGAAGCGTTGAAGCTACCGCCTTTGGTGTAAGTTTAATTCATTATCTACATGACACCATTCTAATGTAATAAAAGTATAAAAAAGAGTATAAAACTAATGTCTATTGAAATTCGTGTACCACTACTTCCAGAGTCTGTCAGTGATGCCACTATTGCCATTTGGGTTAAACAAGAGGGCGATATTGTTGAAGAAGATGATGTTTTACTAGAGCTAGAGACCGATAAAGTCGTACTGGAAGTTTCTGCCCCTGCAAGTGGTGTACTAAGTCATATTATCGAGCAGCAAGGCGCGACGGTTATCTCAAATGAGGTAATAGGGCTTATTGAAGAAGTCGGTGCAGTAGAAGAAAAAAGCACCTCTGTAGAAGTCAAAGAAGAGGTTAAAGAAGAGGTTAAAGAAGAGGTTAAAGAAGAGGTTAAAGAAGAGGTTAAAGAAGAGGTTAAAGAAGAGGTTAAAGAAGAGGTTAAAGAAGAGGTTAAAGAAGAGGTTAAAGAAGAGGTTAAAGAAG
>JALVDG010000402.1 GCA_027009095.1 Thiotrichaceae bacterium | reverse complement strand
TACATGCTTATCAGGATATTCCATCTTTAAAGGAATACATTATGGTATCGCAAGATGAGTATAAAGTTGAGCTGTATCGTCGCGATGGCGAACACTGGCAATACTTCCTCTTGGATGAAATTGATGATGTGTTAGAGCTAGTTTGCATTGATTTGGAAATAAGTATGCCACAGATTTATGAGGATGTGATTTTGCCAGAAAAAACTGAGATATAACTTCACCAGTTTAGTGTCTAGTACTCTAACCGCATTATATCGCTGTATCCGTCAATATAATGTGGTTGGAGTACTAGCAGGAAGTAAAAAGCTCAATAAAAACTCGCTTGATCGGCTGAATTGCCCATTCTAAAGCTATCAATACAAGCCAGTAAGTTAAGGATCGTCATACCTGCGAAGGCAGGTATCCATCTCATCGGAGTTGGTTTTGCCTATCGACAACGGCTGGCTAATGATGCCCCCAGCTATTGCTCATTATTGCGGGAGAAAGTTTTTTCTTGCACTTATCTACTTAGTTAGCTAGACTTTTGGCTAACCACGAGGTTTATTATGCAAGTAAATATACATGAAGCAAAAAGTCAACTTTCTCGCTTAATTCAACGAAGCATGGATGGTGAAGAGATCATTATTGCTCGTAATAATCACCCTGTTATTCGCTTAGAGCCAATTAAGCCAAAGCCAACAAAACGCAAATTAGGTGCATTACAAGGTTTAATAAAATCCATAGACTCCGATTTTAATGCGCCATTAGATGATTTTCAGGATTATATGTGAAGGCAATATTGGATACTCATACATTGTTATGGTTAGTTGATAGACCTGAAAAGCTACCAGTAAATGCTAGTTCATTTTGTGAAGATGAAAATAACGAGCTCTTTATAAGTATCGCCAGCTTTTGGGAGTTATCTATTAAGATGAGTATTGGAAAAATAAAACTGAAAGAAAAGGGGCTCTATCGGCTAAAGTGCTGGTGCGATGAAAATGCAGTGAATATATTACCAATCTATTTACCACACTGCGATCAAGTTCAGGCTCTCCCTTTTTATCATCGAGATCCATTTGATCGATTGATAATTGCTCAAGCGATCTGTGAGAAATTAAGCATTGTAACCATTGATGAACACTTTCCAAAGTACAATGTAACTGTCATTTGGAATTAGTCGCTAGGAGTCTCTTAGATATTAGTCTAAAGAATCACAACTATTTCCTATAACACAGCAAGTTGAGCAAAGTGGATCAGATAACTTTAGAGCCTCATCGATTCAAAGGATAATGAAACGCATAAAAGCTAAAGGTGTTGAAGTTGTAGTTTCTGATCCAGAGCTTAATGAAGAAGAGTTTAAGAAACTTCTGGTATGGTTGTAGCTAATCGTTTATCTGATGATATTAGTGATATTGAAAGTAAAGTTGTTACTAGGAGCCTGTCTGAGAACCAGAAATTGACTGCAAATCCCACAATCATCATAATCTGAGCTTATCAAGTTCGTTAAATAGAGCGACTATTCGCCTCTCTTGATAAATTCACCTTATAACAATTCTGAAATTTTCGTTTCAATCCCAGTTCTCGGATAGGCTCCTATGGATTTGTTTGGGTGTGATTCGTGACTTATAATTAAGATGCGTTAGAAACAAAGAGGTTTCAAAATGGAATGGTCAGAAGTAATTAATAATCCAATACTGCAAGATTTACCTTTTAAGATCGAATTGAGCAAATTTGGTAAATTATTAATGAGTCCTGCATCAAATTCTCATGGAAGATTGCAAATGAAAATGGGTAACAAATTATCTACTAGCCTACCTAATGGTG
>JALVDG010000401.1 GCA_027009095.1 Thiotrichaceae bacterium | reverse complement strand
TGAACTGCAGTTGGTATGCCTGATTCTTTTAGCTTCTCCTGAATTTGATCTCTATTTTTTACTCGAACCGTATATTGAGCCCAAACACTGGTACGTTTTTCTTTAGTTATTGGCTTTATCAAAGAATTATCTAAATCTTTTGTGTATGATCTTGCAACTTTTTGTCGCATTTCAATTTCTTTTTCATAGCATGTAAGTTTTGACAATAGAATTGCTGCCTGAAGTGTGTCTAATCGACCACCTATTCCAATATATTTATGATGATAACGCTTGTTCTGCCCATGTACTCGCATCATCCTCATTTTTTCCGCGTATTGGTCATTATTGGTAAATACTGCTCCACCATCGCCATAACAGCCTAGTGGTTTAGCGGGGAAGAAGCTGGTTGTTGATATATCACCTAAATTACTATCGGTTTTACCTTTATAGCTTGATCCAAAGCTCTGCGCGCCATCTATGATGATTTTAAGCTTGTGTTTATCAGCAATCGCTTGAATCACGTCCATATCCGCAGGTTGACCATAAAGACTAACGGGCATAATGGCTTTAGTTTTATCGGTAATAACAGCTTCTATTTTTGTGGCATCTATATTGTAGGTATCTTCTTCTATATCAACGAAAACAGGCTTTGCTTTCATTAAAGCAATTGTTTCTGCTGTTGCAATAAAGGTGAAAGGTGTTGTAATAATTTCATCACCTGGCTGTATGTCCATCGCCATCATTGCAAGTAAAAGAGCGTCGGTTCCGCTGGAGCAGGTAATGGCGTGTTTTGCTCCTGTGAATTTTTGAAGCTCATCTTCAAGTTCTGCAACTTCTGGACCCATAATGTATTTGCCATGATGCAGTACGCTGTGAATACTCTTTTCTAGTTCTGGACGAATAATATCTTGTTGTATATGAAGGTTTGCAAAATCAATTGACGGTGTAGATATTTCTTTTTGTAACAAAGTTTTAGGGCTTATGGTGTTTTTGTGGCTTCGTTTTAATAATTTTTTGTTATTAGTAATTATTTTTGCGGTATTTTTTGGGAATCGGTCTAAAGATAATAAGAGTTGCTCATCTTCTGGGTCTTCACTTGTAAATACATTGCCTTCATTGCTTAGTGAGGATAGCCATGAAAAATTTTCACTAAATAATTTAAGTGTATTTCTCGATTCTCTAAGAGCTGTTCCCTTGCTAATAGTTTGATTTTTATTATTCTGTTGTTTGATTATTTCCTCGGCAAGAACATATTCTAAAGTTTGCACAGAGCCAGTATACAACCATATATTTATATTTAAGGACTTTGCCTTTGCTATTGCGGCAATAGATTCAATGCTGTTTTCTCGTTCTATACAGGCATCTATGACGATGTTTACATCAAGAAGTAAGTGTTTCATTGATCGTATTCTAATCCTTATTCATCTCTGAGTGCAAAAGCATCCCAACGTTGTTGTTGTTTTTGAGATGTTTCAATATTAATTATTTCACTTTTCTTTTGGTATAAGCCATTTTTTAATTTCTCAGCAAATTGTAAAGCTTGATCTGATAGATTATATTCTGTAAAAGATTTAGGTGTATTATTGTTTGGTTGGTGGTGCTTAATTATTTCTTCTTCTGGTATATTTACTTCTAATTTAAACTTATCATGAATAAGAGTTACAGGGCTGAGGAATTCTAATTTTCCCTGGTTGTATATGGCTTCAAGTTTCATCGTTATTACTCCTTTGTTCTGTTAAGCTTTGCTTCGGTAGATATTTTACCAGATTTTAGACTGTACTTCTGACTTGTATAAGGACATATCGTTTCAGCATTACCCTCCAGTG
>JALVDG010000400.1 GCA_027009095.1 Thiotrichaceae bacterium | reverse complement strand
CCCTGAGTTTGCTCCCAGCCTTTTTTTCGTAGATTAAACCGTGTGATAATAAAGTGTTGGAACATAGGTGTCTTCAAGCAAATAAGGATAGTACTCCAACCACCGTTATAGGTGATCCGTACTTAAGATAATCCACTCTACAACAATGAAACGGAGAGCCTTGTAAATTCTGCCTATTACCTGAATCCGCATTGAAGTCACTGATTCAGATATTAAGGCGCCTAAAATACGCTATACTCGCTCAGCTTCTAAATTAAGGGATAAAACGTTAAGGCGATACATGATTCTTAATTTCAAAAAAATATCATTGAACAAAGCAATTTGGAATCTAGCTTTTTTACTTCTTTTAAGTTTGCCAAATTTAATCGCCTTATCATTTAATTTAAGTGCAACCAAACTAGCCGCCGTACTCATACCCATCATGTTTTTTGTTGGTTTAAGTCGCTTAGTAAAACTCTCACCTCAAAAGTTATTATTAGCCGCTATCCCCTTTTTTATACTGTCTTATATGGATTTAAGTTATTTACTACAATATAACGTCCAAACATCGGCAGGGGTTATTGATGCGATTATTGAGACAGATACACGGGAAAGTCTAGAATTCGTCAAAGAAGCGCCGAAAGTGCTTATATTTTCTTTAATTATCTACATTGTCGGCTTTTTTCTCTTATTTTTTAGCGCAAAAAAATTACCTAAGCACAAAAAAGGCAAGCACAATAAAATCATTACCTTTTTATTCATATTACTTCCCATTATTGATCTATTAGGCGTTGGCTCTAGCGCTCGCTCATTTCCACTGGGTATGTCGAGAGCAGTTTATCTTTACACACAAGGTAAGATTATTTCTAATCGTCTATTAAAGCAACGAGAAGCATTCCACTTTAATGCCAAGATAGTGGATAAAAAAAATAAAGAGAACTATATCTTTGTTATCGGCGAAACTTCACGGCGAGATTATTACTCCCTGTATGGCTATGCTAGAGACACTAATCCAAAACTTAGCAAGCAGGACGCTTTAGTTATTTTTACCGATGTTATTGCCCCTGCAAATGCAACTATCCCATCGCTAAAATCAGTGTTGTATATGGCAACAGCAGAGGATGACTCGCTATTTTATACCTCTAAATCCATTATTAGTTTAGCCAAAGAAGCGCAATATAAAACATACTGGTTTTCATCTCAGGCTCGCTTTGGAAAATATGACTCAACAACAGGATCAACAGGGGTAGCCGCAGATAAAACCGTCTTTATCAATCAGAGAAGAAGTATTTTTCCTGTTTATGATCAAGAATTGCTTCCTCTTTTAAAAAAAGGGCTTGATGATACAGACAAACTAAAATTTATTATTCTGCACCTCTATGGAAGTCATCTAGCCTATAACAGACGCTACCCTAAAGAATATAATATTTTTAAAGGCATCGCTCCAGGCTATAAGAACCACACAAAGGATATACAAAACAAAATAAATGAGTATTCCAATTCTATTGCTTATACTGACTTTATACTCAAACAAACCATAGAGATTACAGCCGCCAAAAAAGAACCATCGTGTGTTGTTTACACCTCGGATCATGGCGAGTATCTTGCAGAATCTGCTGATGCAAGTTTTACAGGGCATGGCTACCCTATTCCATATAAATCAGAAATAGATGTCCCTTTTTTAGTCTGGTGTTCTCCTGAATATCGTGAGCAATACCCAAAAAAATGGCAAAGTATTATCGCCAATCGACACAAAAAAATATCCAATGAAAATGTATTTTACGCCTTAGCTGATTTATTACAGATAGATTTTCCTTTAATGAAACCA
>JALVDG010000399.1 GCA_027009095.1 Thiotrichaceae bacterium | reverse complement strand
CGCTAACGCATCGGGCGGAGGGAAAAATAGGTAATATTTTTCTTAATATTGCGTAATATCAGTTATACAATTTCTCTTCCTTATCAGAATCATAGCTTATACTTCTGCCATTTGTAGTGCTGTTTTTATCACTTCTATATCTAGTTTTTTACCAATTAAAACAATTTCCGTTTTAGGTGTCTCATCCGTTTTCCAAGCTCTATCGAAATAGTGTTCTACTCTTGCGCCTACTGCTTGCACAACTTGACGCATAGGTTTGTTTTCAAGTGCGACAAAGCCTTTAGCTCGATAGATATTTTGTGATTTGATCACATCATTCAGTTGCTGCAGTAGTTTTTGCTCATCAACAATACCTAAAGAGATAACGGTGGAATCAAAGTCATCATGCGCATGATGGTGATGTTCACCATGCTCGTGATGATGATCGTGATGGGAGTGGAGTGACTCTATGCGTTCTTCACTGGCAGCTTCTAAACCTAGAATTAGCGCAGGGTTTATTTCCCCTTTTTCTATACCGATTATTTTTACCGAATCATCTAACTGTGAACGTAGTGTCTTTTCTATCGGCTGTCTTTTATCAGCATCTACCAAGTCATTTTTACTGATAATGATGAGGTCGGCTGCTCCTAGTTGATCTTCAAATAATTCTTGAATGCTTGGGTCATGGTCTAGGCTTTCGTCGGCTTGACGCTGTGTTTCTATTTGCTCATGGTTGTGAGCAAAACGTCCATCGCTAAGTGCAGGACCATCAACAACGGTGATAACAGCATCAACGGTGAAATGGTTTTGCACTTCTGGCCAGTTAAAGGCTTGGACTAAGGGTTTTGGTAGTGCTAAACCTGAAGTTTCAATCAGTACATGATCAATCTCTTCACGTCGTTCAACCAGTTTTTTCATCACGGGAAGAAATTCTTCCTCAACGGTGCAGCAAATACAGCCATTAGGTAGTTCGTAGATACCGTCTTCTAATAAGGTAACTTCATTGTTATTTTCTTCGCAGCCTTCTATGGCGCAACTGCGAAGTAGGTCAGAGTCAATATCCGTTTCGCCAAACTCATTAACAATAATGGCGATACGCTTATTGCCCGCTTGTTTGACGATATTAGAGAGTAGGGTAGTTTTTCCACTACCTAAAAAGCCAGTGACGACAGTAGCGGGTATTTTGCTTAAATTCATAGTGGGGAATCTATTTTAGGATGTTAGTAAAAAGGTTTTATCTGTCCTTGTTGTTTGATAACCGCAGAGCCATCGGCTTCTAATTTACCAACTGCCATGCGGAGTATATTCATTGTGCCTTTAGCGGAGGCGTTAGCTGGTTTAATCGTAATGTCGGTATTGTACTTCCATTCTTTATTGATTTTAGCCGTACCGCTTAGGGCTAGCGGTGCATTTTTTGAACTGACTTTAGCTGTTAGTCCGTTATCATTTGGCGTAACACGAATAGCGTAGTCACCAGCGGGCTGTATTCTAATGGGAGCTACGAGAGTGCCTTGTTTCCATTGATAGTTAGCGTCAAGCTCGGGTAGCTTTCCCTTTGCTAATTGAAGATAGCGGATATTGCCATTAATATCGCCACTGAGCTTTGCCATTTTTTGTAACTTCGATATAAACGCACCCGTAGTTTTAAAGTTTGTATTTTTTAGGCTAATGGTTTGAGTCGGGCTAATACCAAAAAGACCGTCTAAGCTCAGTTCAGAGTCTTGTATCTTTATATCGGTTTGAAGAGAGAGGCTCATTAGGCTCTCTAATATATTAACAGACCATGAAATATTATTGAGGGATAATTTTTTGCTGATCATTTCATCTGCTTCACCGCTCCAAATAGTCCCTGAAAGTCCGTGTAATTGTACTTTGTCTTGTGGTATATGCTGATAGACAAAACTAGCAGGTGTTTGCCAAATAGCGGTGATAGAAAAGCTGCTAATCCCTAGTAGAATCAGATTTCGTAGTTTCATGTCTTCTCCAAGGTTAGACGAACATTAACCCTTCCCACTTTGTTACTTTTTGCGATAACCATATTGATGCTACTTAGTCCGTATTTGCTTTCCAAATCAGCAATAAAGCGCATGACCTTATCGGCATCGGCATTTTTTAAAGACAGACTTATCTTTTTTGCTCCTTGAGATTGCATACGTTGAAGCGCAGATTTTAAGCGCCATGTTTGCAAGGCCTGCTCAATAAGTTGCTGGGGATTGCCTCTTATTTTTTTGCTCGTTAACCCTCTACTTTGTTGTTGTAGTTGTTTAACCAAAACACTCTGGCGTTGCATAATACGCAACTCCGTTTGTTTATCGGCAGTCAATTTGCTTAGCTTCTCATGTTTACTGAGAATAGGGTTGAGTATCAGCAACCAAAAGAGCATGAGAATGACGGCTACAGTTGCGACAGAAACCAAGGTTTTCTCTCGTGAAGAAAGCATTAAAAACCAGCTTTTTATTTGATTGTTCATATCATTCCCTTAACGACTAAGGTCGATTCTACTTTGTCTGAGGTCGTTGTTGATGACTTGATTTTCACCTGTAAGGTACCTTCTTTCATTAAGGTGTTTTTAAAGTTTTCTAGGCTAGAGAGATTGGGTGCACTAATAACAAATAATAAGTTGTTATTTTGGTGGCGAATCTCTCGTAAGGTTATTTTAGGAAATTTTTTAAAGAAAGGTGATACTAATGCAATCGTCTGTAGCGGTGAGTTTGCACTCGCACCATTAGCCTTTTGTAGTTCAGCCAATTTTTGTTTCATTTGTACGGGCGCATTTTGTATACGGCTTTTAGGGAAAGTTTTTTTATAGACTGATTCTATTTCAGCATCTAGTCTAGCGAGTTGCTTGTCTAGCTGGTGGTTTTGCCATGCTAGCATTCCTAGCCAGAGCGCACCTAATAGTCCTGCCAAAGCGGCAACGGGCTTCCATGGTTTCCAATTAACATTAAATAAAGCGCTATCGCCACGACTAAAGCCAGTGAGTAGATTTATCTCTAGCACATCAACCACATCATCATGGTTAACCTCGTTGCTATGTGCTAGTTGCTGGTGTTCAATATCTTTTAATACTTCAGGATATTGCGCCTCATCACCTGAATAATAGATTTTCTCAGGAGCATCCTCTTCCAATATTTCGTCTAAGAAAATGGCTAATAAGTCTTGATTGCAGCTAAAGCCAGACCATTTATCTTGGCGTAATTGCGATTTATCTTGGCTATTAATTAATGTCCAGCCATCGGGCTTAGAAGGTATCGCAAAAAGACTAGGCAAAACATAATGTGGATGTACATTGTGTTCGCGTAAAATATTGAGCCAGTCCTCCATTCTTTGGTGGTTAATAATAGCAACATGGGTCGGTGAATCATCATTTTCACGGTGGATAGCAAAATGCAAGGAATCAACGTCTTCTGCTAGTCGCTCTTCTAAGGCGTAAGGAATCGCTTGTAATAATTGTTTCTTATTTTTACTTGGAATATCAATGCTGGTGAGGAGTACATCTTCATTGGGTATAAAAACGACAACCTTCTTCCCTGAAGCTAATGAATGCACTTGCTCCCAACTTGCTGCTTCAAAGTTGGCTGTTTTTTGTTTATTAGTTACTTCGGCAAGCTCAAGTTCACCTTGAGAAGCCGCATCAGCCGAAAGTAACTTTATAAGAAGTAATTGCATGGTGGTTAATTAACTGCTTTTAGTGGATGAAGTGGTAATAGCTGGCTTACTATAGTCCCGCATTATGACACGGACTTTGCCATTTTTTCTTTCTAATACGCTGTTAATAAATAAACGAGCATTATTGATATTGACTTGACCTTGTAATAAAAAGTAGTCACTGGTGTTGCTTAATATTTGTTGGTAATTTGCCTTTTTTTTACCTGCTTCTGTTGTCGGTGCAAAGAAGGTTTTTACTTTATCTAAATTCCAAAAATCCTGCATTGTTTTAAAAGGTGTTTCATCTCTTGCCGATTTGATGTCTGCAATGGTTTCTTGGTCAAAACCAATGGCTTCTAAGACTTCTTTTTCTGCCGTATTAACATTAATTTTACTGTCCTTTGGTAAGGTAGATACGAGAGGTAATAGTTTTTCGGTGATCTCCTTTGTCATTCCTTTTAGCAGAATTAATTCACTTTTATCCATAAGTAAGCTATTAGCACTCATATAAGGATGTTCCTGTGATTGATAATAGCTACTTTCTGCCCCCCCTTGAGACTCTTCATCATCCTTATCAATCCAGTCTTTCAAGGTATCTGAAAAGTTTTCGGGTGGTCCTAATGTTTGTTCTTTATCGATGGTTGTTATTAGATTTGCCACGATGTTGTAGACTAAGGTTTCTGTTTTGAATGTAGGCTTTTGTGGAGTTCCTTGCGGTCCATTAGGAGAACTCCCTGGAGGTCCATCATTAGGAGAACTCCCTGGAGGTCCATCATTAGGGGAACTCCCTGGAGATCCATTAGGGTTAGACTTGGGCTTTATTTTCTTAAACGTATTATTCAAGGAATTTAAATTGATACGCCCTTGTAGATCAAAAAGTCGTCCTTTTAAACTTCCACCAGGAATAGCGATGGGAGGCAAATCGGAAGCCCAATCCTCTTGTAGAGAATCAACCTTAGGATCATCTTTATAGTCTTGCTCTAAAATTTTCTTCGACCAATCTTCCATACCAGCAGCATACTCATAAGCCTGTTCAAGGTTGGAAATATTAGTAGATAAGCGTATCTGCAACTGTTGCCGATACATGGCGAGAGAGGCTAAAGATACTGCAATGGTGGTAATAACCAGTGCAATAATCAAAGCAACACCCTGTTGATTCGATTGGCTTCTCATGGGCTAGTTTCCAGTGGTTCTATTGCTGCAAGCCTATCTGATAAGCGTAAATTAGTGCCTTTTTTATGATTTAGTTTGTGATCATAAATAGTGGTATAGGCCATCACAGCACGCACATATTTGCGTGTTTCTTTATAGGGAATACTTTCAATCCAGCGGCTTGCTTCGAGTGTTTTTTCTGGCAGCCACTTAGGAATACGGTGAGGTCCTGCATTATAAGCCGCGCTGGCTTTAGCGTAGTTACCCTTAAATTTATCCAATAATTCTTTAAGGTAAGCACTTCCAAGTTGGATATTGATATCGGGTTTTAAAATATCGTATTTTTTTAGTTTTGGAAGATTAAGCTTTTTAGCGACAGCTTTTGCTGTAGGGGGAATCAACTGCATTAAACCTAATGCCTTAGCATGTGACTCTATATTGGCATCAAATGCACTTTCTCGACGAGCAACGCCATAAATCCATGCTGCGGGTATCTCTGCTTTTTCAGCATGTTGTTCGATTAGATTTTGATATTGCAGCGGAAAGCGTAGTCCTGTTTGATTCCAATCTTTTGTTTTTGCAACACTCACAATTGCCACAAAGGGTAGATTTTTTTCTAATGCTAAGGTTGCAGCGGCTAATTTTTCATCTTTATTTAAGACTTTTAAAGCATGAAACCACTCACGTTTTGCTTGGTCACGAAAGCCTATTTTAAATAACTCTAAGGCACGTTGGATACCAATATTTTCAGTTATTAGCATCTGTATTGTATCGCTCCTATCAGGTTCGCTGTTGGTAAGATAAGCATAATCTTGTTGTAAGCGATCTGCCGCTAAAAAGCCATAATAAGACGCATTTTCTGCTAGCTCTTCATAAAGGGAAAGTGCCTCTTCTATACGATTTTCAACCGATAAAGCACGAGCTTTCCAATATTTCCATACCTCTTTTTTTTGATAGGTTTCACTCATCGACTCAATCGCAATCAATACTTTCTCCCAATCGCCTTGTTGCAAAGCCATGCGTACCATCCAAGTATTACTTTCATCACCCCGATATTTATCAGGGATGGCAGCTAAATGTTGCAATGCATAAGGACTATGATTAAGCGCATCCTGCATCGCAATATAACTACTAGCTTCTGCTTTCTCTTGTGAGGTAAACGAATATTTTTTTGTTAATTGAGACAATATTTCCCGCGCCTTATCTGTATCTTTTCTTGAAAGGCGCTTAATGCCATAAAGTAAAATACGATGATCGTAGGGGTGCTTTCCTGATAGTAGTTTTAAAGTACTTGATTTTTTTAGATATTTTTTAGCTTTATATTTAAAATTAATCCACAGTGCAACACGTTGTTGATCCTGTCGAGAGAGTTTTTTAGATAATTTCTTTGCTAGCTTGTTATTGCCTTTGTCGATGGCTAAGACAATACGTTGCCAGCGTTTATTATTATCAATTAACCCTTTGGACTCTAGAAGATCAAATAGAGCAGTGCAGGCAGAAGGTCGTTTAGAACCAGAAAGCCATAAGGACATCGCTTCCTTTTCACTCAGTTCAACATCATCCTTTATTTCTAATTTTGCCTGTAAATAATAGCAATGCGATGCAAGTCCGCCGCGACCCTTTTGATAAGCTTTTATTGCATCATTCCACTGTTTTTCCTTAATAAACCCCTGCATCCACTTCGACCATAACTTATCGGCTAAAGGTGATGTTTTATATTGATTAATAAACTCTTCTACAGCAGTTTGGGGTGCTTTTTTATTTTTACGCAGTTGTTCATACCTTAAATAAGGATACAAAATATAGGATTGCATCTCCTTAATATCAACAGACTTACCTTTTTTTATCTCTTTTAAAAGCTTTGTAAACTGTTTTTGTTGAGGCGTTAATTCAATAGAATCATCGGCATACAATAATGACGAAAAGAAACAAAGTATTAAAAATGGAAAAAGTAGAAATTTCATATTGTTATTATCAGAAAGACAGAATGGCTAAGGTATAGTCCCAGATAGTATACACACTGCTGATTAGCTTGATAAGATGGATTGTGGCGTATTACTTTATAGTAATGTCTGAGGAGCGTGTAGGGAATCTTTCGTTCCCATGCTCCTGCGTGGGTACTTATCTCTTAGCAAGGAGTGAAAGATTTATCTTTTCTCATGCCGACAGGCGAGGCGGAGTGTGCGGTATCGTTTTGTCTGCCTATTAAGACAGCCATAGCATTGCTGACTATCAGCACAGTCAAGAGGTATTGCCCTACTGATTATTGGTGAGCAACTCTATCAAAGCATTACGGGTAATCTAAACAGTAAAATGCTTAAGCCGTTTGATGAAATCTGCTTTTTTTAGTCCCCATTATTAAGTAGTAACTGTCAAGTAGCATTTATAAAAAACTATCAAGGAAGTCTTAAATTATGCCTGAAATACAAATCCACATCCCTGATTATAGAAGTTGCTCTTCTTCAGTTTATTGAAGAAGAGTTTAAATAAAAAGTGACCTTAAACACTTAAATGTAAAACGTGCTTTAAAACAATGAGTATTTTTTAAAAATTATATTATCGAGTCAAAAACCTCTTTAAAAGAGAACTCAAAACTACACCCATTATCTAAATCAAAATGGTACTCCTCCTCTTTAAACTCTCCTTGTAGTT
>JALVDG010000398.1 GCA_027009095.1 Thiotrichaceae bacterium | reverse complement strand
ATAGTCGGCACCATATTTGTCACCCCATTTCATGCAAATTATATGTACAGATTTATGCTCTGGCATTGTGTAAAATCCTTCTCGGCTTTTGAACGCTTGATAATACTAGACTAACTGATGTTACGCACCCCTACAGTAGAATGTGGCTTGTAAACTCATTGATTTATAATTATTAGTGCATAATATCAGCAAACCAACGGTGAAGATGTAATATGACGTTTGGCGTAATAATAACAACCTATAATTCTCCTATATGGTTAGAAAAAGTGTTATGGGGTTATGAGAATCAATTAGATAAAGACTTTGAAGTGATTATTGCCGATGATGGTTCAGGTGAAGCAACGCAAAACCTTATCGAGAAATTTAGACAACGCAATAAATTAAAGCTTTGGCATATCTGGCATGAAGATAAAGGCTTTAGAAAAACTGAAATTTTAAATAAAGCGATTCAAGCCAATAGCTGTGATTATCTTATGTTTACCGATGGTGATTGTATTCCCCGTAACGACACGATAGCCGTTCATAAAAGCCATGCAAGGAGGGGGCGCTTTTGTTCCGCAGGCTATTTTAAGTTGACGATGCCTGTGAGTGAGCTTATTACCGAAGAACATATTCAATCAGGCGATGTGTTTGATTATCAATGGCTAATCAAACAGGGGCAGCCTGAGAGTAATAAATCATTAAAGCTCACTGCAACAGGGTTTAAACAGAAAATACTAAATTTTATTACTCCAACGAAAGCCACATGGAATGGTGCAAATAGTTCTGCATTTAAAGAAGATCTTCTGGCTGTGAATGGTTTTGATGAGCGTATGCAGTACGGGGGCTTAGATCGTGAGTTAGGCGAGCGTTTAGAGAATAATGGTATTAAAGGTTTGCAGATTCGTTATAGCTCGATTTGTGTGCATTTAGATCACCAGCGTGGCTATGCATCACCTGAAATCTGGGAGAAAAATAGAAAAATTAGAGAGGCAGTTAAGAAAAATAAATCAACATGGACAGATTTTGGGATTATTAAGTCCACATCATCAGAGGTTTCTTAGCTCAGGGTAATAGTCACATAGCGCTTGCCATTGACGACGGTTGCCATCATCGTGAATATTACTGTTATTTAAAGCAAGCTGTTGCGATCTTATAATGGGAATTGGTCTTGCTTTTTCGGATGCACAAACTGCCTTTTTACCCCTTAGATAAGCCATCGCTTTAAACCATAAGTCATCCGCTTTTGGTGTTAGCTGCAGATAGAGCGACTCATTAAATACGTTTTCATCGAAGGTGTTTGGGGGGTATAACACGCCGCCATAGCCTATTGGCAAGAAGTTGTTTTTGGTGCAATCTTCACGAATAAATGGCCATTGTTTATAGCTTAATAGCTTGCCTTCTTTATCCCGCGTAATCAGTCGCCCGACTTGTGAAATAACGCTATCGGGGTGTTTTAAGTGCTGATGGTATAAATTTTCTAGCCAATTCTTAGGGTAAATCATATCGTCGTCACAAGTGACAATCGCTAGATTCTGATAAGTTTTTAATGAGGGCAGTAGTTTACGAAAGGAGCTAGTTCCCTCACAGTACTTAATCTTAAATACATCACTTTGTAAATTCTTTAATCTTGATGGTAGCTTGTTTTTTAAGGATGTATTCAGCCATAAGACAATGGTTTGAGCTTGAACGGTTTGATTTAATAAGCTAGCAATAACAATATCTAAAATTGCTAGCCGAGATGGAATAGAGGTAAGACTAATAACCAACGGTACAAGAGCTGATTTTTTTTGCACAGGCTTTGCATAGCGTAGGTACAAGCTATGAAATAAG
>JALVDG010000397.1 GCA_027009095.1 Thiotrichaceae bacterium | reverse complement strand
TAAACATTATATATTCGTAATAGCCTAGTTTTTTTACTACCCTGTAGGCATACGAGCTTATATCTGTAGGCTCCAGCAACCAAAATCACCGTTACCAAAGGGCAAGGTCCAGTGCTAAATTCATCGATTAAAAATGTATTAATCGCAGATGACTCTGCAACCGACAGAAAGTGCCTATCTTTAGCACTTGAACAACTAGGTTTGAATGTTACCGCTGTTAACTCCGGAAACGAAGCAACAGATAGTGCCACTTTAAATAAGCCTGACTTGATTATGTTAGATATCATTATGGAAGATGGAGATGGGTATCACGCCTGTCGAAGCCTAAAGCGTAATGAGGATACCAGCAATATACCTATTATTATTGTTTCGAGTAAATCAAATCGTGTTGATAAGATGTGGGCTGAAAAATTAGGTGCAAATGCCTATATCACCAAGCCTTTTTCAAATGATGAGTTACTCAGGGTGTTAGAAAATATTTAGAGATTTTTATTTTCACTCCTTCCTAAACCCTAATATTTTTAGCCTACAGACAGACTCTAATCGAAAAGTCATTATTTTACTCGGTAAGTTATTTGGTGATGCATTCTTTACATCAAAAATACAGGTTGGGATAAAGGCAACTTATCCACCATTATTTTCGGGCAGAGTCCCTTAATATAAAAAAGCTATAGATAGCTGTAAGGTGATCAGGAAAATGAACAAACACACTACTCGCTCTGAAAATGACACGATTAACTCCAAAATAAAGGCATTTACAGAGTCTTTTAATTCACATCTATTCTGTTACGAAATAGAAAATAATCGTATTTTTATAGAACCTAAAATAAACATGGAAGTTCTAGAAAAAACCACGGTTTACCCTATTCCTAACGCACCTAAATGGTATGCTGGTATCACTAGTTTACGAGGCGATATGCTTATGGTTATGAATATGCACTTTATTCTAGGTACCAATAAACAAGGTACAACAAAGCATTTACTTAAATTAGAACATCCTGATTTCCCCCCTCTTGCCATTGCTATCGACAACCTTCCATACCAGAGAGATATAGAAAGACTATCAACAAGCAGTACAGACGCATCAAACTACCCAGACTGGGTAAAATCTGTAGCAGAAAGTAATAATAAAATCTTCTTATTTGTAGATCACTCTACACTGTTTAAAGCAATGCAAAATAATTCCATTCAACAACCCGACCTCGCCACGATTAAAATAGCTGTAGAAGACTAAACATGACTTTATTGACCGCTAAAATCCGCCTACTCTTTTTAATAATTATAAGCTCCACTGTTTTATCGCCTTTATATGCTGAAGAAGGAATATCTGATCATGTTATTCGTATAGGCGGAGTACTCGATCTCGAAGGCTACTCAAAAGGCCTTGGGATAAATATGAAGGCTGGTATTAATGCTGCTTTTAAAGATGAAAAAGTCAAAAATCGCCGTATAGAATATATCACGATCAATGACTCTTACAATCCTGAAAAAACAGTCAAGGCTACGAATAAACTAATTAAACAAAAAGTTTTTCTATTTGCTGGCAATGTTGGTACACCGACAGCACAAGTCTCTTTACCCATACTTGCCAAACACAATATCCCTGCTGTTGGCTTTTTTACAGGAGCAAGTTTATTGCGCCCTGGTAAAGGCTCTATTATTAATTATCGAGCAAGTTATGTGCAGGAAACTGCTAAGGTCATTAAAACAGCTCTTAAAAATGGCATAAAGGCAAATCAAATATGTGCCTATGTGCAAAATGATGCTTATGGAATGGCTGGTATTGAAGGCATTATTAATGCATTAGATGACAATCAAGAAAACAAAGTGATTATTGCTGCATTAGAACAAATTAAAAATTTAAAAGGTAAAAACCCTTCACGTAATAATATCGGTCCAGTAGGTGTCTACAAGAGAAATAGTGACTTTGCCAGACCTGGTTATAAATCACTAATAGCATGGGAGATAGCACAAAATACTCAATGTAAACTAGTCATTACTGTTGGCTCTTATAAGGCAATCACCGAATTTATTGCCTATAGCCGCTACAAGAAAAAATCTTGGATTTTTAGTGCCGTTTCCTTTACAGGAGCCAAAAATTTTCAAAGAGCCTTACAAAAATTTAAAATCAATAATGGCGTCATTATGACTCAGGTTGTACCACCGCTAGATAGCAATATTCCCATTGTGGTAGAAGCAAAAAAAAAGCTAGGAGCAGACTTTGGTTATGTTTCGCTAGAAGGTTTTATTGTTGGAAAGCTTGTTTTATACGGCTTAAAAAAAATAAAAGGCGATATAACACGCAAAAATTTTACCAAAGCATTACTTAACTCACGGTTTAGTATTGGCGAACTTACCTTTGACTTTCTTAATGACAATCAAGGCTCTGACCGAGTAGAGCTAACAGTATTAGATCAAGGGAAGTGGATCACAAATAGCGAAAACATTTGGAGCTTTCCCTCTTCACATTAAAGTTAAAAGTATTACCATCCCAAATTAATGACTACTATAAATTTGGGTTCAAATATAAAAAAGAATTACACACAAGTTAGGATCTTATGAATAATATATTTAATCTTGAAAGTATTAGTTTAACGAAACGCATAGCTCTACTCGTTATAGTGCCGATTATCCTGACCTTTACTTTAGGCTTTCTAGCTTTTAAAGCACTAGACGATAATAAAAATACACTGCACGATATTTCAGGAAGGACTAAGATGTTAACCCTAGCACATAGCTTGCTAAGTAATATTCATGGGAAAATTCGAGAGCCTATTTATGATCTGCAAAATGGTAAATTAACATGGAGCGATGGTCTTGAAATAATTACAAAAGCTCGTGTTAAAGTGGAAAAACAGTTTAAACAGTTCAATACCTATAATGCAATTGACCTTCATGAAGGAGACCTTGAAGCCTCTGCAGCAAAAGAGGCAATGCCAGCTTTTCTCAACGCAGTTGATGATGTAATAAAAATTATTAAAGATGAAAATCAGGGAAATTTAACACTTTTTATCAAAGAGGAAATGCATGAACGTATGAGCCCATTGGTAAAAGCGGTGACTATCCACCAACGAGAAGATATAGATTTAACCGACAAAGAAATAGCCAAAACATTAGAAATCATTTCAAAAGATGATATCAGCATCATCGTATTACTTATCGGAACCCTTTTTCTATTAGCCTTGTTTGGTTATCTCGTTTTCCGCTCTATTGCTAAACAAACTAACTCCCTAATATCCACTATTAACGAACTTAACCTAGGAAATAAAAATGCACGAACAAGCGTTGAAGGTGAACATGAACTATCACAACTAGGTAACGCCTTAAACCAATTACTTGATGAAAGAGACGCAACTGAGGACAATATTCAAAAACAAAACGAGGTACTGAATGACTCCGTATTTTCTCTTCTTGAGTCTGTTGCAGAACTAAGCGAAAGAAATTTAACCGTTCGCGCAACCGTAACAGAAGATGCAACAGGACCTCTTGCCGATGCGATCAATCAACTGGCAATGGATACTAACGATGTTTTAAGCAAAGTAAAAAACATTGCCCTATCAGTAGAATCTGCATCTAAAACTGTTGATAAACATACGTTAAATGTAAAAAAATTAGCCGAATCGGAACAGTTGGAAGCACAACAAACCTCAGTCGCTATAAATGACTTGATTGAGCGACTTAATCAAATAGCCGATACCTCATCATCTGCAAACAAAATAGCCGATGAAACAACACAAACAACAGAAAAAGCTTATCAATCAGTATCCAAAACAGTGGATAGTATGAGTGAAATTCGAGAAACTGTTCAAGAAACAGGTAAACGTATTAAACGACTAGGAGAACGTTCACAAGAAATCACCCGTATTATCGACCTTATCAATACTATTACGGAACGAACCACTGTACTTGCACTAAATGCCAGTATGCAGGCTTTATCTGCGGGTGAAGCAGGAAAGGGTTTCTCGGTTATTGCAGAAGAGATTCAACGCTTGGCAGAAAGTTCACGCGAATCAACCGACCAAATCGCAAACTTAATTAAAAATATTCAACAAGAAACACGTACTACAATAAGCACAATGGATAATACCATCGAACAGGTAATTACAGGTTCTTCACTTGCCGAGGAAGCATCTGAGCAAATGCAATTAACACTCGACGCGACTAAAAAGCTTACACTATCTGTTGAATCTATTGCCCAAGCTTCCATAGAACAAGTAGATATAAGTAAAAATCTCTACCTCCGCTCAAGCGAAATACTAAAAGCCACAGCATCTACAGGACAAGAAATGGAATATTTAGGCAATCTAACCAAGAACATGGTGAACGATGCGCAAAGCTTAGTGCAATCAGTTAATGTGTTTAAGCTAGATACAAAAGAAATTCCAGCTGACGATATACCTAAGTCTAAGGCTGCTTAGATTTAATCAAACTTAGATGAATTTTAACAAACCTTATATTGTTTATTAATTGATGGCTACTCAGCATAATCGATAACTGCTCAGTTTGAGCTCTATTTTGTTCGAGTTCAAGGCAAAAGGGCAGAGTTTATAAATATAAATGAGCACTTTATAACGTAGAAATCGGGCAAAATAGAGTGCAAGCTGAGTAGTTACAACTGGACTTGATTAGAGCTTTGCTAAGCCTAATCACTATTGGGACAGACATGAGCTTAGATTCTGAAACAAAAATAGCACTAGCCGAAGAGCTAGAAGATGTTGCAATGGAGCTAGTTGGTATTAGCCAATTATCACCTTCTCAGCAAGAAATAACGGCTGAGAGTATACTCACGTCAGTTCTATCGGAGACAGAACGCCTAAATGATATAAGCGAGTTATATGACTACCCCGAACTATATCAAGTAACGCTTTGGGCACATAAAAATATTCGTAAATTAAAATCTAAGCCTGATTTATTTTTACAACAAAATGAAGAAGGCTTTTTTTACACATGGCTAGATCTACTCTCTGCCTTATTACGAGAACATGATGCTGATCTTTTGTCTGAATTAAAAGACAGCTTGTCTCACGAAAATTGGCTTACTGCCATACAACCACAAGATTTAAAAACACTACTTAACTCTCTGGCAAGCGACTCTAACAAGGAAGCTAATGACGATGTAGCTACTGATAATAAAACTATTGACACAGCTCATGAACAGACTGATGAGTTACCAAGTACCGAAACAAGTTCTTCTTATCAATTAACATGGGATGATGATGTACACCCTGAACTTTTAGAAGCTTTCTTTATTGAAACTCCCGATCTTGTTATCGATGTTGCCGACCATATCCGACAAATTAGCTCGTCTAAAGCCGATCAAGAAACACATCAATCTGCTGCCCGTATAGCCCATACCATTAAAGGCTCAAGCGCAGTGGTAGGCATTGAGCCTGTCGCAAAGCTAGCACATAAATTAGAAGATATTTTAGAATATTCCGTCGATAATCCCCTCCCTCCTGAAGTTTCTGAGTTGCTTATTGAATCAGCTGACTGCCTAGAAAGCATGTTTGATAGCCTGCAAACTCAAAGCCCTGCCCCACAGGAATATCCTCAGCTATTAGAAGCATTGTCACAGTGGGAACAAAAATTCTCATCTGGGTATATTTATGAAGACGTTATCAATGAGCAAGAAACTCCCGAGCAAATCAATACTAAATCAAGCGATAAAAAAGAAAATGATGAAGAACAAACAAGTACAAAGAGCAGCTACCCATTAGCTTGGAATAAAGATGTTCACCCAGAACTATTAGAAGCCTATATGAGCGAAACACCCGCTCATGTCATTGAACTATCGCAGTTATTAAGGCGTATTGGTAAAGAGAAGGTAAGCTCTGATGACTATAAAAAAGCATCACGCCTATCGCATACCATTAAAGGAACTAGCGCAGTAGTAGGCATTACTGCTGTTGCTGACTTTGCCCAGCAGCTAGAAGAAATTTTTGATTACGCAACAGAGAAGCCACTGCCTGAAAAACTATCACCATTATTTTTAGAATCAGCCGATTTAATCGAAAGCCTCTATGACTCTTTATTATCAGAAGGCGTACCACCACAAGAGTATCCTAAACTTTATAAAAAATTATGTGAATGGGAACAATATATATCTGAGCCTTTAAGTGATCATAATCAAGATTCCGAGCAAAAGAAAACTCACGCAGATAAAGCAAAAAACACCCAAATAGAAGATAAAGACTCTTCTCAAAATCCAGTAGTAGAAAAGAAACAAGTAAAAGACAAGCAAACAGAGGAAGAAACAGAAATAGAGGATAGCTTTTCGAGTTTTGATATTAAATTCCCTCCTCTACAAGAAATTCTTAATGTTGCCCCACCTATTGTAAAAACACCTGCTCCTGAACCTAAAAGAGCAAATATCAATGAGACAACATTACGCATTCCTATTTCCCTTATTGAAAAACTACTGAATTTTTCCAGCGAATTAATCACTTCAAATACTCAATTAGCTGAACAAGTCGATACTCTCCTAGCAGACCGAAAGGACATCAATGAGCGCAATGAACGTGTGCGTAGTATGTTGGACGAACTAGAGTGGACGATTAACCAACAAGCTGCCAGTGGCTCTAAATCTATGCGTTCTATCTCTATTAATGACAAAAAGAATAGTGGTTTAGATAGCTTAGAAATGGACAGTTATAACGAGCTACACAGTATTACAGGTTTACTCTCTGAGTCTATTAATGATGATCGTGAAATGTCAGTTTCATTAATTCAGCAACTCAATGCATTAAAAGGACAACTCCACAACCAAAAACGTATCAATAAAGAATTAAATAATACCGTACTCAATATGCGTATGGAGCCTATAAAAATTCTCTCTCCACGTCTTGAACGTATTGTGCGTGAAACATGTCGCCGCACAGGAAAAAAAGCAGAGTTAGAAATTATCGGTGAAGAATTATCAATTGACACGGATGTCATCAAAGGTTTAGTTGATCCTTTATTGCACTTACTGCGTAATGCGGTAGATCATGGTATTGAGTCGCCAGAAGATAGAAAGAAACTAGGCAAAAATGAAGTGGGTAAGATTCAACTAAAATTTACTCAACAAGGTGACCAAGTCATCCTTAGCTTAAAAGATGATGGTGCTGGAATAGACGAAGAAAATATCTACAACGTGGCAATTAAAAAAGGGCTTGTTAAAAAGAAAAGTAAACTTTCTAAAAATGAGAAACTACGACTCATCTTACAGGCAGGATTTTCAACGAAAGAAACAGTCAGTGATATTTCGGGACGTGGTGTAGGTATGGATGTGGTCAACACATCAATCCAAAATATGTCTGGTAATATCAATATCTCCAGCAATAAAAACAAGGGTAGTGAAATAAAGTTACAAGTACCACTTACACTCTCCGCTGCTAATGTCTTATTAGTAAAACTAAGTGATAATACCGTTGCTATCCCTAATTCATCGATACACCAAGTGTATTATCTTACTCAAGACAATCTGATCTCCAAAGATAAAAAGCTATTTATCAACTACCAAGAACAACAGATTCCTCTGCTGTCACTATCGAGCTTATTATCATGGGCTAAAACACCCTTTTCTAGTGAGACAAATAAGTCCGTTATTATTGTAGAGCATCAAAACAAATATTTTGCCTTATACGTTGATGAGATATTAAAACCTCAAGAAATCACGCTTAAAACATTAAAGCCTTGGATGAATAATGTGAAAGGTGTCAATGGTGTCTGCTTATTAGCAAATGGAGTTGTCTCACCTGTATTAAATATGTTCGATCTACTTCACTCTTTTGATGAAAGCTTTGTCACTCCTATTAATACCGATGAAAATAATGAACAAGCTGAATCAAGTAACAATATATTGGTTGTCGATGACTCATTAAGTAATCGCAAAGCGTTAAGCCTAATGTTACAAGCTTTAGACTACAATGTATCAACCGCTATTGATGGTCTTGATGCATTGCAAAAAATAGGTAGTCACTCATATCAACTTATTATAACCGATTTAGAAATGCCAAATATGGATGGGCTAGAACTCGTTGATTCACTACGATCATGGTCAGAGACGAGACAGCTTCCCATAGTAATGGTAACCTCACGAAGTACAGAAAAGCACCAAACACTAGCTAAAGAAGCAGGTGTTGATGTATATTTAACCAAACCTGTTGATAGTGCTACCTTAAAATCGACAGTCGAGCAGTTACTATTTCAAAAAACCGCTACAAACAATAATTTAAAATCAATACATGGGAGTTAAGCATGAGTGGTTTAAACAGTATTGGGGTCTGTTTCTTTGGTCTACCTGCTAAAGACATTGCTGTTTTTGAGCGTGTGATCGAATTTATAAAAAAGAAGGGTAAAAATTTTCACCAATGCCCAGCAAAGACAGCTGCCCTATTTATTGTTAATGATGACGCCGAGTCACTTGATCGTGCTCAGCAACAAAAAAAATCACAGCTTATTATTACTGTCAGTGATAACGACTGTCTTGTTGGTGATTATAAAATAAAGCGCCCCCTACTTATTACACGTGTTATGCGGGCATTCGAAGAATGTAGCAAACAGTGTAAAGCATCTCACTCTGAAAATAATAAAATAGCAGAAGAAACAAACTCAACAACAAATGACACTTCCCCCCTTGTTGAGCCACAAGCCATTCAAGAAAAGCAATATGATTTTCATGCACTTGTTGTAGATGATAGTGCTGCTATTAGAAAACAACTAGAAATAGAGTTACGTGAAACCGCCATTAAAGCTGACTATGCCTGCTGTGGAAAAGAAGCCTTAGAAAAAATAAATAACACGCAGTATGATTTGATTTTTTTAGATATTATCATGCCCGACATTGATGGCTATGAGGTCTGTAAACGACTTCGCAAAAAAGCACATTACAAAAAAACGCCTGTTATTATGCTAAGTGGAAAAACAGAGCCTTTAGACGAGGTTGAAGGCATCCTAGCAGGCGCATCTACCTATTTATTAAAACCTGTTAAGCATAATGATTTTCAAAAAACACTAGACCGTATTTCTAGGTGGTTAGCAGAATATGCAAAAAGATAATTTTATACCAATAAATTACTCTCTTGCCTCTCTCCAAGCCAATACTGTAAAGTCATTTTTCAAATAATCATCAATGATTTCAATACGAGAGGTGAATTTTTGCATAAACTCCACAATATCGTCAGGTAAAAAACTTTGTAAATCCCAACGACCTGCTGTCCACTCATCACGTGCATCGAGTAAATTAAAAGCAATTCCTTTGCTACAACTCTCAAACATCCGTTCAATGACTTGTAAAGCATATACACCATCGTCATCTAACTTACTATTCAGTGTTCCTGATACCGTCAAATAATCAAAGCTTTTGGCTTTGGGAGAGTAATCAAATAGATCTCCCTGTACTAAATTAATATTGGGATAATGCTTGCGCCCTTCTGCTAACAACTTCTCAGATAAATCAATACCAGTGTAATTTGTCTCTATTTTTTTAGTCAACATATAAGCAGCGAAATCACCAAAGCCACAACCCACATCTAAAATAGAATCTCCTGTTCTAATACCGATATTTAACAGCTTTTCAAAACGAAGCTCTTGTATTTCTGTATTACTCCACAATAAAGAATGAGGATGAAAACCATGATTCATCAAAGCGTAATCGTATCGAGAAATTATTTTTTGGCGATGATCTTTATTAAGAGACACACTAATTCCTTTTGTTTAAAAACATAGAAAAAGCAACTATTTACAAATCATATTAAATTGTTAGATTAATTTTTCGCAGGTACTTAAGATAGCATCTAATTATCCACTCCGCTTTGTTATATTTTCCAATCATCCGTTTTATACCTACCTATATCCCTGTTAATAATAAATTTTATAAAACAGCTAGATATACTTCTGAATATAGAAGGGAACCACTAAACCCTGTAATCATAAAATAATAAAAATATGATGTACTAATAAAATATTCATAAAATAACTAAAAAATACTCGAAGCTATATGACTGCTAATCCTAAAAAAATCAAACCTAAAAATAAAAAAATGGGCTCAGCTAAAGGCATTGAAACAATGTATCGCAATGCCTACCGTACCGAGCTAGATTTAATTGCACTAGCGGCAACAAAATCTAATATTATGATTTCACTAAACGGATTTATTGTCTCAGCCTTAATGATTTCAGGAGGAGTTATTGATATTGCAACTCCTTTATTGATACCTACTGCAATTTTCTTATCCGCATCTGCTCTTTCCATATATTTTGCATTACTTGCCGCTTCCCCATCTTCTTCAACTCCTTGTTCTACAAAATCAAAATCTTCTCTATTTGAGCGATTATTGAGAAAAAAATCATCACAAGACACCCCATCTTTAGACCCACACAATATATTAATTTATGAAGATAGAGCAAAATTAAGCAAGCCTGACTATCTAAAACAAATGCGTCATTTACTTAATAATCAAGATAAAGTTTATGAAAGCATGAGTGATCAACTCTATTGGCTGGGTGAAATATCCAATCAAAAGTTTAAAATGCTAAAAATATCTTATGCTATTTTACGTTGGGGTATTCTTTTTGCTGTCGTTTCTTTCTCCGCTGTTAAAGTGATGGAATACCTTTCATCTACCCCCCCTACTACTGCAACAATTACCTCACAAAATGCAAACACCCCTGTATTACAATTTAAAAAAATTTACGAACCTTCTGCTGCCCAACAACTAAGTGATGGAAAACTATTAATCCTTGAGGATGAAAGTAAACATGCTCTTAATGTTATAGATTTAAAACAAGATGAAACATTTCATAAAAATAAACAGATTAGCAAAGAATTAGTAGCAACTTTTAATCACACTACTTTAGATGATTTGGAAGGTGTTGCACTTGGTGGTGATGGATATATTTATGCAAGCACCTCCTTTTCACGCTCCAAAAAAGGTAAACGCTTGGCACAAAGAGAGCAACTATTGCGCTTTAAAATTGATAAGGGAAAATTAGTTGCAAGTTCTATCTATATGGATTTTGGTGACTTTTTAAGAAATTCAAAGACTTTCAATCAAATATTACAAAGCCACAATCAAAATAATCCTGTTGATTTATATAATATTAATATTGAAGCATTAAGCTTTAATAGAAAAAAAGATCAACTGTTATTGGGCTTTAGAAAACCTCTTATTGAAGGTAAAAGCATGATTGTTCGCATATTAAATCCTCTCGCTATATTTAATACGAAAGCACAGCCTATTTTATCAAATGAAATAAACCTACTTGACCTTAATGGTGGAGGCATTAGAGCATTAAATTATGATGCTAATCTGGGAAGCTATCTTATTGCAAATGAAGTTAAAAACTCAAATGGTAAAAAAAGAGCACAGTTATGGTTATGGAGTGGAGAATATGATGATGACCCTACTCCTTTAAATATTCCCAGTGTTGCTAAAATGAAAAATATCGAAGCAATCACACAAATTAAAATAAAAGATAAAACAAAAGTATTGCTTCTAAGTGATGATGGTAATCGTGAGAAAAAACGTCCTGCTCACTATCTAATATTAGACTACAAACAAATTAGAAAATGAATGATAACTACTCAATATAATCAGTAACTGCTCAGATTGATCTCTATTTTGTTCGAGTTCAAGGCAAAAGGGCGGAGTTTATCAGTATAAATGAGCACTTTTAACGTAGAAATCGGACAAAATAGAGTTCAAGCTGAATGGTTACAATGAATGGTGGCTTAATTAAGACTAATAGGAATACTTTACGCTGGACAATGGTTTATTGAAGCCTTACTATTTCGCCATTTTTTGATAATCGTGTTGTCAGCCAGATAACAATCAAAAGTAGCCTTAATACTACATACTACAATGCGTCATTATCTTTCCAACATCAATTTATAGGGTGATCAATCATCAAATCGATACCCTTTTTAAACATATAACAGGTTTTATTATGCGTAGTCATCGTTGTGGATCAGTTGACGAGTCCTTATTGGATCAAGAAGTTACTTTATGTGGTTGGGTAAACCGTCGTCGTGATCATGGAGGCGTTATTTTTGTTGATTTACGCGATACTGAAGGCTTAGTACAAATTGTTTTTAATCCTGACGATGCGAAGATGTTTGAACTTGCTGAGTCTATCCGTAATGAACATATATTACGTATCACTGGTCGTGTGAATGCTCGTCCTGACGGCATGATCAACGAGAAGATAAAAAGTGGTAAAATAGAGGTTATCGCCAATAAACTAGAAGTTTTAAGCGCATCTAATACACCTCCTTTCCAGCAGGATGATGATGTTAACGAAGATGTCCGCTTAAGCTATCGCTATATTGATTTACGTCGCCCTGAAATGCAAGAGCGCATGAAAACACGTGCTAAGATGACCTCTATTATGCGTCGTTTCTTAGATTATCGTGATTTCTTGGATATTGAAACCCCCATGCTAACAAAGGCAACACCAGAGGGTGCTCGTGATTACATCGTGCCTAGTCGTACACACCCTGGAAACTTCTTTGCATTACCACAATCCCCCCAATTATTTAAGCAAATGTTGATGATGGGTGGAATAGATCGTTATTATCAAATTGCACGTTGCTTCCGTGATGAAGACTTACGTGCTGATCGTCAGCCAGAATTTACCCAAGTTGATATCGAAATGTCATTTGTTAAAGCAGATGACATTATGAATACAACTGAAGAAATGATTCGTCAGCTATTTAAAGAAATCAGTGATATTGATTTGCCAAATGAATTTCCCCGCATGACTTATGCAGAAGCAATGGAACGTTTTGGTTCTGATAAGCCAGACATGCGTAATCCGCTAGAATTAGTTGAAGTTAGCGAGCAAATGAAAGACGTTGACTTCAAAGTATTTTCAGGTCCTGCTAATGATGATGGTAGCCGTGTTGCAGCACTACGGGTACCAGGTGGCAATACCCTTTCGCGCAAAAATATCGACAATTATACTAAATTTGTGAGTAACTACGGCGCACGAGGACTTGCCTACATTAAAGTAAATACATTGGCTGATGGTGTTGAAGGTTTGCAGTCTCCTATCCTTAAGTTCCTACCTGATGAAGTTGCTATGAGCATTATGGAAAAAGTAGGCGCACAAGACGGCGACCTTGTTTTCTTTGGTGCTGATAAAGCAAAAGTCGTTAATGATGCTTTAGGCGCATTACGCGAAAAGTTAGCACAAGACCTTGAGCTGCTTGAAGGCGACTGGGCACCACTTTGGGTTGTTGACTTCCCAATGTTTGAGTGGAGCGAAAAAGACAAACGCTTCCAAGCACTGCATCATCCATTCACCGCACCAACGTGCAGTGCAGAGGAGCTAAAAGAAAATCCTGCTGCTGCCTTATCGGATGCTTACGATATGGTCATTAATGGCTACGAAGTGGGTGGTGGATCAATTCGTATTCACAGCTCCGAAATGCAATCTACTGTTTTTGATGTGTTAGGCATTTCTGAAGAAGAGGCTAATGCAAAATTTGGCTTCTTATTACAAGCACTAAAATATGGTTGTCCTCCATTGGGTGGTTTAGCCTTTGGTTTAGATCGTTTAGTGATGTTAATTACACATACCGATTCTATTCGTGATGTCATCGCCTTCCCTAAAACACAGACAGCCGCATGTCTTCTTACCAATGCCCCCGCAGATGTACCACGCAAGCAACTACGTGAGCTTTCGATACAGCTAAAGTTACCTGAAAAAGATAAGGCATAAGGTAACTGATGTTCAGTGCTCTTTATAACATCAGTTAATAGTAACTGCTTAAATTATACTCTACTTTGTTCGAGTTCAAGGCGAAGGACGGAGTTTATCAATATAAATGAGCACTTTTAACGCAGAAATCGGGCAAAATAGAGTTCAAGCTGAGTAGTTACAGCTAATTTACAATATCTGCAAACCGAATGGTTGCTATATTTCTATCATTTTAAACTTAAGATAAAGAAGATAGGCGATGTAAGAAAAAGACATAGCGATGCTACCAATAAGAAATCCATTAATAAAAGCTTCGAGTAAAATATTCATAATTGGGGGATCCTGTTATTATTATTTTAAAGGGGTAAATAGGCTTAAAATAATAATAGTCTTATTTAGTACATAAACTGAACAAGTGAGGATAATGTTGCCCTCTTGTCAGGCGGTAGATTATTACTCACTCTCTGCTAATCCAAACAATTCATCTAGGGCATTAATTAGCTCATAAGATGGTAAATCGTAAAATATCCCACTACCCTGTTTATCTTTAGACATTCCTCGTATAAACAAGTAATAAACTCCCCCAAAATGTGTTTTGTAGTCGTAATCTGGCAGACGAGTTTTTAGATAACGATGCAGTGCAACGCTGTATATGAGATATTGCAGATAATAATGTGAGTGTGCCATTGTTTCTAACAGACTATCGCTAGTGTAATCTTCTAAGCTATTTGATTTATAGTCTGCTACATAATATTGATGATCAAACACAAAAATCAGGTCGATAAAGCCTTTTAGATAACCGCGTACTTGTTCAAAGCGTAGTTTGTTCACTGCATCACGCACCACTTGCCAGCCTTGTTGGGGTAAATATTGAAACAGTGTCTGTTTTAAATCATCTACTTTCAATAAGGATAAGGGTAGATAAAACTCCATTTCATCTAAACGCTGATCACGACTTAAATTAGCTAGTTTTAAGTCGGTATTTTTATTTGATAAAGGCGCATGTAGACTTTGCTCTACTAAATCTTTTGCTGTTTCTACAAAGCTTAAATCAAAGCCCCACTTGGCAATGGTTTTGTAGATAATACTTTCTTCATCGGTGCTAAGGTCTTGTTGGAAGTCACTATGCTCATATATTTCGTGTAAACAACTACCTGCCTTAGCACCTCGTGGGAAATCATCTTCATTTGTTTCTATTATGCTTGGCGGGTTTATGAGTGTATCTATGTCGTGGTCGGGTGTTTCAAGGTGATGTCCCATCGTTAGTCCACTAAAACTGCTGACTTGATGATCTTTTTCGATGCTGGCGGTGAAGTTTCGTACACTTAAATCTGCTTGGTTTTGCTGTGCTTGGTAGTGCAAACCCTGTTGTATCTCCTCTAATGCCTCTGCTCCGATTGTGCCTTTCGAGTCTCGTATGAGCACTTCAATATTGTGTTGATAGTTGCTATGAAAGTTTTTACTTTTAGCATTTTCACCATTGCTAAGTAGCCAACCTAGCGCGGAGCGGTCAACATAACCTTTGATTTTTCGAGGGGCGGTGACAACGGTACAGTGGTATTTAGCACGGGTGAGCGCAACGTAGAGTAGACGCATATTCTCAGCATACATTTCTTGCTCTAATTGGCTGATACTTTTGTCTCTTTGCGCAGAGCCTATATCTAAACAAGGGGTGTGCTCCTCATCATCGGCATGAAACATAATAGCCGCATCACTTTTAGCACGACGGACACCATCGACCCATAAATAAGGACAGTAAACCAAGCCATATTCTAAGCCTTTGCTTTTATGTACGGTGACAATTTTTACTAGCTTCTCGTCACTTTCTAAACGCAATTGCAAGCTATCGCTACCCAGTGAAGCTTGTTGCATTTGTTGTTGTAGCCAACGCAATGTGCCTTCTACTCCTCGTGAGTTGCTACGGCTTTCACTATGAATTAGCTCGGATAAATGCAGTAAATTGGTTAAACGTCGCTCGCCATCACTATAACTTAATAGACGCTTTTGCACTGACTCGGCTCGCATTAATTGACGTATCATGGGGATAAAACCATCTTTCAGCCATATTTGATGCCATGTTTGAAAGGCTTGTAATTTGTCGTCCCATGTATTGGCATCTTCATCAAATTTTGTAAAATCTTCGGCTTTATAGGCGAATAAATCACTCACTAAAGCACGTCGTACTTGGTCTTCTTGGCTTGGTTGAGCAATAGCAATTAACAGTGTATGTAACTCATGAGCTTCGTGGGTTTCAAAAATACTTTCTTTAGAATTTTGTACACAAGCAACGCCCCGCTTACTAAGTGCTGCTTTTATTTTTTGACCTTGTCTATGATTGCGCACTAATACCGCAATATCACTCCCTTCAATAGCACGCTCGGCAATTGTCGCCTCGCCATTATCTGCGGCGATAAGTAAGCGGGTAATATCATCAGCAACCAGTTCGGCAACCTCCTCCTTTAAGCTTGCACACGTTTTATCCTCGACCTCTTCAATACTCCAAAAACGTAAGGGAGCGAGTGAGTCTGGAGTCGATAAAGAAGGTTCTTGCTGCTGCCCTGCTTTGACTTCAAGATATTTGATACTCGTGTCAAAAAAAGGATTATCACCTAATGTAAACAAATGGTTAAGTGCATTAATTAAATTAGGATGTGAACGCCAGTTAGTATCTAAAGTATATTGATGTTGGGTGTTTTGGCTGGCTTTTTGGTAGGTGTAAATATCAGCACCACGAAAGCTATAAATGGCTTGTTTAGGGTCGCCCACAAAGAAAACAGTATGGGCAGTTTCTGATGCTTGTTTGTTATAAATACGCTGAAAAATATCGTACTGAATAGGGTCGGTATCTTGAAACTCATCAATCATCGCGACTTGGTATTGATTCGATAATACCGTGGCTAATGAAGGGTTCGATTGCAAGGCAAGCTGTAGCTGCAAGAGTAAATCATCAAAGGACATAACACCTTTATGACGCTTTTCGGTGGGGAGTTTTTCTTGCAGATAATCTAGAACTTTATTGCGTAAATTATCTAGATATTGCTCAAGTCCTTGCGCGATGGATTGCTTTATGTCTAAAAAATCCTGCCATTGCTGAAAAAATTCATGGGCTGGTGGCTCAAAGCCCTTTTTAACCCTGAGTTTTGCAGGTGTAAGATTTTCAACTTTTGGCGGCAGATCTTTTGGCGTGCCATTACCAGAAGCAAGCTCTCGCATACCTGCGATCATAGTATCTAAAGCTTTTACAACATTAACATGAAACCCTTTATGGTCTCGTAATATTGCTTCGATATGATCAGCATGATCACGCCATGTTTGTATCGCTCTCGTGTAGATAATATCAAGCTGTTTTACTGTCTCACTAATATCACTCACTTCATCTGGTTTTAAGCGATGTAGATAGGGCTTGCCTACGGCTGTCCAAATATCACTTAATAAACTATCAGGAGTGATTGCTTTATCGCGTAACAATAATAAAAAGGAAGGTGGTGCATGTTGAAACTCTTTACGCCAATAATCATCCAGCAAATCTTGCATTAAATCTAAATCGGAATCTAATAGCTCCGTTTCAAAGGCTAAACCTGCATCAAATGCTGTCTCTTTTAATGCACGTTGGCAAAAACTGTGGATAGTAAAAATAGAGGCTTCATCAAAACTAAGTAAAGCACGTGATAGACGTAAAATAGCATCGCCATGATCTGTAGAATTTGCACAAAGTTCTTGATACTCGCCCTCTGCATTATCTGGTGACGAGAATGCGAGTAACGCCTCACTCAAGCGCATACGGATACGGTCTTTTAGTTCTTTGGTTGCTGCGGTGGTGTAGGTAACAACCAGTATTTGATCGACAGATAAAGCAGGCTCCGACTCTAAGACAAAACGAAGATAGAGTAGTGATATGGTATAGGTTTTACCTGTGCCAGCACTGGCTTCAATGAGATTGGTGTCTACAAGTGGGACTGTTTGTGGGTTTAATGATTGCATGGGAGAACTATACCCCAAGATGCGAATATAAGCAGACTTGATTGTGTGATTTTTAATACTGAGTAGTTAGCTTGAAACTCCTTCTTTGTCACTATAACCTGAATCCGTGACTTCAATGCGGATTCAGGTATAAAAGATCACTTCCGTAAGCATATATTTAGCTTGTAAAACCGTAGAAGCGAGCCTTTAAGTGGTATCTTAATGGTTATTTTTTAGATCATTTACGTCTAAATATTTTATTATAGCGTTTCATAAAAATACGTATTCTTGCCTTATCTAATACTGAATGTATTTTTTTCTTATTTTTTACCGAAACATTCTTACGATGCATTAATTTCCTTACCATCGCCTTTATTTTGCTTTGTTCTTTTCTTAGAATAGCTTCTTCTTTTTTAGTTATCTGACCTTTATCACAGCCTTTTTGAATAAGAACGGCTTGTATTTTTAATCGCTGCTCAATACGTTTATCAAGCGATACAGAGTCCGTTGCTAAAACAGATTCGGAGAGTAATAATATTGAAATAGTTACTAGTGTAATTAATAATCTTTTATTCATTGCATAATCCTACATAAATCATCCTTGACACCATAAATTAACTAGATAGTTACCTAAAACTTAATTTATGAATATGTAGTCCAACCCCATTTGGACTGGTCATAATTAAAATTAAGAATGAGTAAACAATAATTTAACCTGAATCTGTGACTTCAATACGGATAACAGAGAATAAGATATTGGTTTAACACGGGGTTTAAAAAATCTTAGCTTCACTCTTAGGTTTAAGTGAGCACTACTGTACTCGGTTATGCTTTTAGCGTAAGCGGGTATTTTTTAACCCGTGATGAATTAATAGTTTATTCACTATGCTGTAACGAAATCACTGATTCAGGTTTAAATAAGCCACCTTGCTTAATTTATTATTTATTCACCCTTAAATTAACAATGACTCAATCTATTATGTACCTGAATGCGAAAATTACTTTATAACAGCCCTCAATCAAGGATAAAAGGTAGGTTTTTTCCTGTTAAATGGTAATTTCAATCTCAGATACATCTACTTCCCACTGCGTATAAAAATTTCAAACAAGGTCAGGTTATTACGGAGTGATACATACATAAGCTATTGATTAAAAAGTGATTAATATTTATTTCAGAAGAGCGTAGTTTTTATAGGGGGCAATAAGTATTCTATTGGTTTCGTGCAAAATGATTTTTTTCCTTCCTCTCCTTTAAGCTCCAGATTGTTATTCATTTGCTTTGATTGCCACTGTAACATCGGCACATCATGATATTGGGATGATAATTTTTCTAGATTAATACGCGCATATTCAAAATATTTAAAATGCTGTAACCTCATTGAAGGCGATTTCTGTTGAAACCCCATGCAAGCAAAGGCACTATCTACCCGAATGATTAAGTATTTATATCGCCCTGATACCATTTCATCATCTAAATTAGGTCTACTAATTTTGGCATACGACACCAGAGCTTCATGGATATTACCTTCTAAAAAATATAGATGCCCTTGAATTTCATAATAAAAGGCTTGGAGATAGTGATCTTCTTCTGAAATATCTCTGATGCTGCGATCTTCTTCAGAGAGTATCTTTTTAGCTTTTTGTAGCAACGCCCATGTTTCATCATAAGCTTTAAGGCGTAAACTTTCGTAAGCTTCTGAAAGCAGCATATTTAATACTAAACGCCGTTGTTTACTAGGAAGGTTTACATATTTTTTTATATTTAACGCTTCACGTATAGAGCGCATTTCTTTCCAGCCTTCGATAGCCGAATGACCGCTATAAATACTTAACTCAGCGAGGCGGTGCTGTATAAAGTGTTGATTGATTTGTGCTAATTGCGGTATAGAGCTTTCGGTTCGAGTTTCTTTTAACTCTGCTAGTTTTTGATATAAACCCAATGCTTTTTTGTAATAATCCTTTGATGCAGATATATTCCCTAGGTTCATATAGTAAGGATGGCCACTAATATTTGCCATGCGCACTAATATATCTGCATATAGCATTTTAATGGTTGGATTATTGGGATTATCTGCTTCCCAATCTTGCAAACGACTGAGTGTGAGGCTAGTTACTTGCTGCTCTAAACTAGGAGTATGAGGAACAGCAGCTAATAATTTATCTAAATCATCAACGGCTTCAAGTGCCACTTCTTGCTGAAAGGTATCCTTTTCTTGATATTCAACATATTGCCCTACAATCTGCCCAATGATTAACGATAGTATGGCAAAAATAAAAATAATAAAAAGGAAGTTACGATAGCGGTATAGAAATTTACTGTAAACATACCACCAACCTCCTTGTACCGCACTAATCGGTTTTTCATCGAGCCAATTATTAAGATCATCTCGAAACTCACTTGCAGAAGCATAGCGATCACCACGCTTTTTTGCAGTGGCTTTACGAAAAATTTGTACAAGCTCTTTGTTTTTAATATTTTTACTTAATGCTTTAAGATCAGCTGATTTATACGTCTTTTTTATAGCATTCGTTTTCTCGATTAAAGAAAGTGGCTGTCCGCTGAGTAACTGCCCTAAAATAATACCTAAGCTAAAGACATCATCACTACGATGAGGTGTATAGTTATAGTGTCTTTGGGGGCTAGCATACTCAGGCGTTATACGAAAGGATTTTGGAGAAGCAACAACATGACTAACAGATAAGGACTCTGCTATACCAAAATCTAATAGTTTTAATGTTCCCTTTTGATTGCCTTGCGCAATAACTAAAATATTGTCTGGCTTTAAATCACAATGAATAATGCCTTGTTGATGTGCATCATCAATGACACCACACAAATCACGACATAATTTAACAATTTCAGACGATGATAAACGATAGCATTCGACATATTGATCAATTGCCATCCCCTCAACTAACTCCATCACAAGATAAGGAAAACCTTCCTCAAGGGTTCCGCCATCAAGTAATGTGACAATATTAGGATGTTGAATATCTGCAAGTAGCTGTCGTTCTTTTAGAAATAACTCGATATTAATATTGGATATTTCAACAACTTTTATCGCAACAACTTGTTCGTACTCACCATCGATACGTTTAGCAGAGTAGACACTCCCCATACCACCACGAGCAATTTTACGAGTCACTTCATAGACACCTAAACGCCGCCCCGTTAAATCGGGGCAATGTTCAGTCACCTTATCAATAGTTTCTTTTAGAGGTAAGGGCGTTGTTAAGAAGTCATCCGACTCATGATGTGCCAACAATAAAGACCTAACTTCTTGTAGTAGATTAGCATCATGCGCAAGCACTCTGTCGATCCACTCAAAACGCTGGTTTTTTTCAAGCTTTAAAGCAGAGCTAAAATACTTCTCTGCCTGCGCGAAAGTTGCTGAGTTTATTGTTTTATCTCCTTGTAAAGCCATGCTTTGGCCATCATCCATTTGCGCTTTATTGTTGACTCGGATAGATCTAAAATTTTTGCTATTTCTTCTATTGTCATCCCTGAGTAGAAACGTAATTCAACAATTCTTACCTGTATTTTATCTAATTTTTCTAATTTTTTTAGACTCTCTTCTAAGGCGATAATATCAACATCAAGATTTGCTGAATTACTGTCACAACAAGCATCTTCGTGCAAGGTCATAAAAGTACGATCACCTCCTCGCTTTAAAGCATTTTTCACTCGTGAATGCTCAACGAGTACTTGCCGAATGCAACGTCCACAAATAGCTAAAAAGTGTTGCTTGTCTTTACTTTCAATAGTTTGACTGGAGCAAAGTTTTAAGTAGGCCTCATTAACAAGTGCTGTAGGACATAAAGTATGCCCTACTCTCTCCCTCGACATATAAATAGATGCTAATCGTTTAAGATCTGGATAAACAGATTGCAGTAAGATTGAATTATTTTGATTAAATTCCATTTTTTCTCATTTTTTTAATTTTGGATTACTGATAAAAACAATTTATAAATGTAATTTTTGAATAAGCTAGTTAAGTTTTTCCCAGGCTTTTTATTCAAAATACCCACACTTGTTAAAGCGACAAAGTATGGTTAAAAAGCTCAACTATTTACAGATATTTAAATAAAAACTTCAATAAATTCAATATAATAATAAAATCTAATCGAAGAGATAAGATATTTTTCCTAAATGCTTTAAAATTAATCTGATTGTTTAAAATACATACATCCCATAGCGTATAAAAAATATATAGTATATTAATACTCCAACAAGTTTGGTTTGATGGAGTACTGGTACGAATGGTAAATTCAGGAGAAAGTTAAAAACAATAGTTTCATGCCTTAAACCTGAATCTGTGGCTTCAATGCGGATAAGAGAGTGTAAGATATTGGTTTCACAGTGGATTTTAAAAAATCT